>JBCNOX010000291.1:0-6626 GCA_039593645.1 Pseudoduganella sp. | reverse complement strand
GGCTTCAGCGGCGTGACCAGGTCGGTCAGGCGCATCTTGTGGCGCGGGTAGCACAGCACGTCCACCAGGTTGTAGTAGCGCTGCACCTCGCTGTGCGGCACGCGGCCGGTAAACACCACCTTGTCCTCGATGCCGAGCGCCTTGGCTTGTGCGCGCAGCGCGGCGTCCTGCGGCCCGCCGCCCACCAGCAGTACCCGGATCTCGGGGCGCTTTTCCAGCATGGCCGGCAGCGCGTTGAGCAGGATGTCCAGCCCTTCGTAAGCGTAGAAGGAGCCGATGAAGCCCAGCACGGTCTTGCCCTCCAGGCCCAATTGCTGCGCCAGCGCTTCGTCGCGCGCGCCGCCGACGGCGAAGTCGGCGATGTCGACCGCGTTCGGGATCACTTCGATCTTTTTGGCCGGGATGCCGCGCCCGATGATCTCGCTGCGCAACCCTTCGCAGATGGTGGTGGCGGCGTCGACACGCTGCAGCGCCCAGGTTTCCATGGCGCGCGTCAGGCGGTAGCGCAGGCCCCATTCCTTGCTGGTGCCGTGGTCGACCGCGGCGTCTTCCCAGAAGGCCCGGATCTCGTACACCACCGGGATGCCCAGCTTGCGGCCAACGCGCAGCGCAGCTACGGCGTTCAGCGCCGGCGAATGCGCGTGCAGCACGTCGGGCTTCACTTCCTTCGCCACTTCCAGCAGGCGCGCGGCCAGGGCGTCGATCACCGCGACCTGGTTCAGCACCGGCAGTTTCGACAGCGGCCCGCTGGCTGGCGGCGTGCGGTAGAACTCCAGGCCGTCGACGGTTTCCTTCGGCGCTGTGCAGGCGCCCTGCTTCGGACTGGTGATATGGAAAGTCTGCCAGCCGCGCGCGCGCTGGGCTTGCAGGATGGAACGCGTGCGGAAGGTATACCCGCTGTGCAGCGGGATCGAATGGTCCAGCACGTGCAGGATACGGATACTCATGCCTGCATCTCTTTTTTCAGGAAAGCTTCAAACATCAGCAGCGACCAGATCGGGGCGCTGTAATCGCGCCGGCCGGACAGGTGCTGCTCCACCAGTTCGCGCAGGAAGTCCTGGTTGAACATGCCGGTATCGGCCAGGGTCGGCCCCAGCAAGGCCTGTTGCACGCGCTCGCGCAGCGGGCCGCGGAACCAGGCCGCCAGCGGCACCGCAAAGCCCTGCTTGCGGCGGTACAGGATATCGTGCGGCAGGTACTTCTCCATCGCTTTCTTGAAGATGTACTTGCCTTCGCTGCCTTTCAGCTTCATCTCTGGCGGCAGGCCGGAAATCCACTCGACCAGCTTGTGGTCCAGCAGCGGCACCCGCACTTCCAGCGCGTGCGCCATCGAAGCGCGGTCCACCTTGGTCAGGATATCGCCCGGCAGGTAGGTCTTCATGTCCAGGTACTGGATCATCGACAGCGGATCGTCGGTCGGCGACTTGACGGCGTGGCCGCGCATCACGTCGATGGCGCTGTAGCCCTGCAGCCCGGCGCGGAATTTGGGCGAGAACAGGCGCGCGCGCATGGCGTCCGACATGATCGACACGCCATGGAAATAGCCCTCCACCAGGTCGCGCGACAGCGCTTCGAAGGTGGTCTTGGCGCGGAACACGCGCGGCGCCCAGTCGGCCTTAGGATACATGCGGCCCAGGGTGCCGAACACCGGCTTGCGCAGCGCTTCCGGAATGCGCCCGCGCACGCTCTGCTCCGCCATCGCATAGCGGTAGCGGCGGTAGCCGGCCAGGTTCTCGTCGCCGCCGTCGCCCGACAAGGCCACCGTGACGCGCTTGCGCGCCAGCTGGCACACCCGGTAGGTCGGGATCGCCGAGCTGTCGGCATACGGCTCGTCGTACAGGTGGGCCAGCGTGTCGAGCAGGCCGTAGTCGTCGGTGTCGACGGTTTCCACGAAATGGTCGGTCTTGTACAGCTGCGCCACCTGCTGCGCGTATTCGGATTCGTCGAAGGCCTTGTCCTTGAAGGCAATCGAGCAGGTATGCACGGCGCCTTCGTCGAGGCCGGCCATCATGGCCACCACGGCGGACGAGTCGACGCCGCCCGACAGGAAAGCGCCCAGCGGCACTTCGGCCACCAGGCGGATCTTGACCGCCTCGCGCAGGCGCTCCACCAGCTCGCCTTGCGCATCGCTTTCCGTCATCTTTTCGTGCAGCTTGAACGGCACGTCCCAGAATTGCTCCGGCACGGCCAGCGGCGCGCCGACTTTCTGGGTCAGGCGGAAGCCCGGCGACAGCTTGAGCGCGCCCTTGTAGATGGTCTTCGGCTCCGGCACGTAGCCGTAGGCGAAATAGTCCTCCACCGCCTGCGGGTCGATCTCGCGCGGCAGCGAAGGATGCATGCGCAGCGCTTTCAGTTCCGAGCTGAAGGCGAACCAGCCGTCCGGCGTCATGGCGTAGTACAGCGGCTTGACGCCCAGGCGATCGCGCGCCAGGAACATCACCTGCTTGTTGCGGTCCCACAGGCCGATGGCGAACATGCCGCGGAAGTGATGCACGCAGTCCTCGCCCCACTCTTCCCAGGCGTGCACGATCACCTCGGTGTCGCTCTTGGTCTTGAAGGTATGGCCAAGCGCCTTCAGCTCCGCGGTCAGTTCGCGGTAGTTGTAAATCTCGCCGTTGTAGCAGACCATCACGCTGCCGTCTTCGTTGCCGAGCGGCTGCTGGCCCATCGCGATGTCGATCACCGACAGGCGGCGGTGGCCGAAGCCGACGCCCGGTTCGATGTAGACGTCGCCTTCGTCGGGCCCGCGATGGTGCTGGGTGTCGTTCATGCGGCGCAGCAGCGCCTCGTCCACCGCGCGCCCGCCGCGCGCATCCATGATCCCTGTTATTCCGCACATGATGGTACTGGCCTTCTTATCTTGAGCTTGCGTTCACACAAGCTGTCATACATATCCTGATAGCCGGCCACCATGGCCGGCATGCTGTATTTGCGCAGCACCCGCTCGCGCCCTGCCTGGCCGTGGCGGCGTGCAAGCGCGGGCGCTTCCACATAATGCTTCAGTGCGGCCGCCATGGCCGCTGCATTAGACGGTGGCACCAACTGGCCGGTGACGCCTTTCTCGATCACTTCCGGAATGCCGCCCACGCGCGTGCCCACCACCGGCAGGCCGCTGGCCATCGCCTCCAGCGCCGAACCCGGCGTGCCTTCGGCGATGGAGGACATTGCAAACACGTCGAAGCTGCGCAGGATGTCCGGCACGTCGTTGCGCGCGCCCGGCAGCCATACCGCGTCGGCAATGCCGGCCGCCGCGGCCTTGTCACGCAGCTTCTGCAGCAGCGGGCCGTCGCCGACTATCGCCAGGCGCAGGCGCTCGCGCTGCTGCGGCAGCATGTCGCGCAGCAGCAGGAAAGCGTCCATCAGGGTGGCGTGGTCCTTCACGTCCTGCACGCGGCCAACGCTGCCGATCACGATCTCGCCCTCGTTGAAGAAGGGACGCGCCTCGCCTTCGCCGCGCACGCGGAAGCGCTCGGCGTCGATGCCGTTGGCCAGCATGCGGCTTTTGGCAGGCGGCACGCCGATCACGTCGCGGTTCCATTGCTCCATCGCGGCCGAGTTGGCGTAGCAGACGTCGTAGAACGGCAGCATCAGCCGGCGCAGGAAATTGTGCTTGCGGTTGCTGCCATCGGGATCGGTGTGGTCGCGGCCATGGGCGCCGTTGACGCGCACCGGCACGCCGGCCAGCAGCGCGGCCGGCGCATATTCGATGGCCGAGAAGTTATAGGTGTGCAGCACGGCCGGCTGCAATTGACGCAGCAGGCGCCACAGCACGCCGTGCGTGGCGGGCGACAGGCCGGGCTGCTTGCCCAGCGTGTGCACGGCAACGCCCGGCTTGCTGATACGCTTGACGAAATCGGGGTTGACGCGCGTCAGGCACACGATGGCGTGGCGGTAGCGCTCGGCCGGCATGCGGTTGATGCGTTCGACCATGAGGTTTTCCATGCCGCCAAAATCGAGCGCATACGTCAGGTGGACGATGAGAGGGATGTCGTTCATGGCCGGTCGTCACGGGCGCTGCATACGGGCCAGGGCCTGGTCCAGCGGCGCAAGGTTGCTATCGAGGAAGGCACGCATGGCGGCACGCGCCGCAGCGGGGTCTTCGTCATATGGCGCAAATACCATCACGGCGGCGCCATCGCCGTTGCCGGACAGGAGCTTGCCCTTGACCTGCAGCAGCTTGCCGACGTAGTTACTGCTGGTCATGCTGCCGTTGACCCAGTACCACTGCCACACCAGCAGGCGCCGCCCTTCGAAGCCCAGCATGGCTTCGCGCACGGCCATGTGGCGCCCGCCAAAATTCTCGTCGCGCAGGTCGGCACTGTTTTCGCGGTAAGCGGCGCGTTGCTGGCCGATGCGGTTGGTCGAGCTGATCAGTTTGGCGCTGCCCGGCGCGTCGCGGTAGAACAGCACGGTCAGGCCGACCGGCGGCTTGCCGGCAAAGGCCTGGCGCAGCGTGGTGCTGGCCGGCGCATAGTCGGGCTGCCAGTCGGTGAATGCCTGGCCCGCCGGCGTCGGCGAGGCCAAGGCCAGCGTGGCTGGCGCGGCGGCCGGCGCAGCCTGGTCGGCGCGCGCGGCCAGCGCCGGCCAGATCACCAGTACCGCCAGCACGGCGGCTGCGCAACCAGCCAGCGGGCGCACCGGCAGCGGCAGCGCCAGCGTGGCCGGAGCCGGGGCAGCAGCACCGGCCTGGCCATCTTCGCGCCAGAAGCTGCCGACCCAGAACAGCAGCAGCATCACGATGCCGAAGAACAGCCAACCGTAGACCAGGTGGTCGACGCCGACCGCCAGCGTCATGCCGCTCAGGTGGCCGATCATCACGATCATGTAGGCGCGTACGCCGTTGGCCAGCACCGGCACCAGGATCGCTGCCAGCACAAAGGCGGCGCGGCGCCACAGCGTGCGGTAGCTCAGGTAGGCAAACAGGCAGCCGAGGGTGATCGACGAAATCAGGTAGCGCAAGCCGCTGCAGGCGTCCACCACCGACCAGTTGCCGCTGGGGATGGAGAAGTTATTACCATCGCGCAGCACCGGGATCCCGGTCAGGCGCAGCGCATCGACGGTGAAATTGGCGGTCAGGTCGATCAACGGCGGCACCAGGCTTTCGCCGACCGGCACCGCAAACAGGATGAAGGCCAGCGGGAACAGCAGGGCGCCGGCAATGCGTTTGCCCAGCACCGCCAGTACGGTCAGTGGCAGCATGGCCGCCAGCGCGTACTGGCGCACGATGCCTACTTCGGCCAGGTCGGCCAGCAGCCAGGCTGCACCGCAACCGGCCAGCAGCAGCAAGGCCGGCCAGCACGGCTGCAGCGGCAGTTGCTGCAGCGCTGCGCGCTGGCGCCACACCAGCCACAGGCTGATCGGCAGGATCAGGAAGCCGTGCGCAAAGGTTTCCGAGCGCTCCCAGATTTGCACCACGCTCCATGCCGTTTCATGGAACACCAGCAGCGGCAGCAGCATGACCAGTCCCACCAGCAGGGCATTGCGGACGCCGGCCATGCGGCTGGGCGCCGCGCTGGCGGCAACGCCGGGTTCGGAAGAAGGTACGGTATTCATGCCGGTGTCCAAAGGGCTGGAGCTGCGCCAGCATCCTGCGCAGCAGGGGTTTCGATCATGCGGTCCAGCGGCGCCAATCGGGCGTCCCAGCTATAAGATGCCAGCACGCGCGCGCGCGCAGCCTGGCCAAGCGTTTCCAGGACTTCCGGCGGACCGGCCAGCGCTTCACTGGCAGCCGCCAGCCATTGCTGCGCGCCGTCGGCCAGCATCAGTTCGTGGCCGATGCCGGCCTCGATGCCTTCCAGGGCCTGCGGCGTGACCAGCACGGCCTTGGCCATCGCCATCGCTTCCAGCACCTTGTTCTGGATGCCGCGCGCCACGCGCAGCGGCGCCACCGACAGCGCGGCATGGGCGACATACGGCCGCACATCGGGCACTGTGCCGGTCACCGTGACGCCGGGTTGCCCGGCCAGCGCCTGCACTTCCGCCGACGGGCGGGCGCCGACAATCACGAAACGCACGGCCGGGTCGCGCGCGCGCAGCGGAGGCAAGACTTCGGAGGCGAACCATTGCACGGCATCGACGTTCGGCCAGTAATCCATGGCGCCACAGAACACCAGCGCCTTGTCGCCGGCCGCGTAAGGATTGCTGAACTCGGCCGGGGCGAAATAGGTGGTGTCGACGCCGTTGCTGAACCAGCCGGTGCGCGCCGCGCTTTCCGGCGCCAGGCTGCGGAACAGCTCCGCCTCGGGCGCCGAGACGAACAGCGAGGCGTCGAATTCCGCGGCAATCTTGCGCTCATAGCGCAGCAGGCGGCTGGCCTCGTAGCCGAACAGCGCACTGGCGGGCCAGGGCTTGCGCTCGGCGTACTGGCGCCATTTGTCCGAATCGACGTCGCAGAAATCGATGATGCGGCGCGCTTGCGGCCAGGCCTCGGCATACTGCGCCATCGGCGAGGAAAACACCACGATGCGGTTGATGCCATGCTGCTGCATGGCCTGGTTCACCCAGCCCTGCATGCCGGCGTCGCGGTAGTAGTCATAGGACAGCGAACGGTTGCGCAGGATGGCCCCCAGGCTGCGTACGCGCGCGGCACGCGGCGACAGCGCGGCGAAATGCGAGGAAGCGCACAC
>JBCNOX010000290.1:0-6646 GCA_039593645.1 Pseudoduganella sp. | reverse complement strand
AATCAGCAGGAAGACGCCCAGTAGTAATTGGCGAAAAGAAAGCTTGATGAACATAGAGCATGCGCCGGAACCACATGGTTAACCGGCGCATGATAGGGGAAATTGTTTTACTGCCGCGCTCTATTGCTCCCCCGTTCTATTTACTCGTCGAGGCGCCACGCATATTGCATGCGAGCCCAGGATTCCTGCGCCACGCCGTCGATGGTACCGGGCTTGAAGGCGCACATCGAAAGGCCTTGCAGTGCGGCGCGGTCCAGGTCGCGGTGGCCACTGGTGCGTTCGATCTTGGCGCTGGCCACGCGGCCGTCTTTGCCGACCAGGAAGGCCAGGGTTACCGTGCCTTCGTCGCCGTTGCGCAGCGCACCGGCCGGATAGGATGGCTTGGCGCAGCTGGCGGCGTCGATCACGGCGGCCACGTTCACCGGCTGGCGCCGCGCGGGCTCGACTTGATCGCGTTTTGCGTCGGGCCCAGAAGGGCCGGGCAGCGTCTTTTCACGCGGCGTACTGTCCGGAGGCACGGTGGTGATCGGCGGATCGACCTGCGCTATCTGGATAGGCAACTCGGGCAGCGTGATGACCGGCAGTGTTGTCGGCTGGACGTCGGGCACCTTTGGCGGCAAGACCTTCGGTTCAGGCGGCAGCGGCGTGACCGTGACCGGCTCCGGTTCCGTGGCACGGGTGATCAAGATCGTGGAGTGCTTCAGCGCGATGCCGGCGGCAACAAGATGCAGGATGGCGACGAAAGCCAGGCCAGAGTAGTTCTTGCGGGAGGTGTCGAAGTTCATGGAAATGCTCCTTTCTTCTTGTTGGTAGGCTGAATTGCCAGTCCATGGCAAGATATTCTTCTATCTCATGGAAATAAGCAAGCAATTTTTATTGCTATGCCTTGGCGTGGTATCCTTCCACCATCTGGAAATAAGGAATGCTATGAATAAGATCAAAGTACTGCTGGCAGACGATCACCCCGTCGTGATGGGGGGATTTGCGATGGCGCTGGCCGGTTTCGGGGTGGAGGTGCTGGGCCAGGCAAGGACACCGGCCGAGGCGGTCGAGGCTTACCAGAGCCTGGCACCTGACGTTGCTATCCTCGATATGCGCTTCGGCGAGCAAATGACCGGGTTGGACGCGGCGCGCCAGATACTGGCCGTCGCCCCCAAGGCGCATATCATCTTCCTGACCCAGTTCGACCAGGACGCGCTGGTCAAGGAGGCCTACCGGATCGGCGCGCGGGCGCTGGTCACCAAGGATTGCGATCCGGCCGAACTGTTCACCGCGGTGCAGCGCGCCGCACAGGGCGAGCTGTATTTCATGCCCGCCATCGCTGAGCGGCTGGCCAGCCTGTCGGTGCTGGGCGAGCAATCGCCGCAGGCGCTGCTCGACGAACGTTCGCTGGAAATCTTCAAGCTGATGGCGGAAGGCCTGACCAACGCGGAAATCGCCGAAAAGCTCGGCGTCTCCAGCAAGACGATCAGCAATTCCAGCCAGGCCATCAAGGACAAGCTTGGCGTTGAACGCGCAGCCGACATCACACGCCTGGCAGTACGCCACGGCGTGCTGCAAGCCTGATGCGGATCAAGTGGCGCGTTGGCACGCGCGCGCGGCTGCTGGCGATCACCTTGCTGCCGGTGCTGGCGCTGTTCGTCACGCTTACCTGGTACAACTACCAGTCGCGCCAGTCCGAGGTGCACGCCGAACTGGCGGAGCGCGGCCAATTGCTGGCCACCGCGCTGGTCGCAAGCAGTGAAATCAGCCTGGTGCACGGGCAGTTCGACGAACTGCGGGCGACCATCAATGGCATGCTGCAGACCGACAGCGCGATCCATCGCGTGACCTTGCTTGATGCGGCACGCAAGCCTTTGCTGGACGTGACGGCGCGTGGCGATGCCTCGCCGGAGGCGCGCTATTACGAAGCGGCAGTGCACAAGCGCCTGCTGTATGTGACGGGCGGCGGCAATCGCAACGTGGGCACGATGGGGTATGTCCAGGTGCGGATGTCGCCGACTGCGATGCTGCGCAAGGCGCGCTCGCGCTTCCAGCTGGAACTGGCGGTGGCGTTGGCGGGCCTGCTGGTGTGCGCAGGCCTGGCGTGGCAGATGACAAACGGCTTTGCAGCCTCGCTGCAGGCTTCCATGCAAGCGGTGCGTGCGGCGGATGCGGAGAAGCGCCGCTTGCTGCAGCGTGTCACCACGGCGGTGGAGGATGAGCGCAAGGCCATCGCGCTGGAGATCCACGATGAACTGAACGCGACGCTGATCGCGGTGCGGCTGGAGGCGCAGCAGATTGCCGGCCTGGCTGCCGCGCTGCGGCCGGCCGAACCGGCAGGGCAGGTGCGCGACAAGGCGCAGGCGATCACCAGGCTGGCGCTGGGCCTGTACAACAGCGGCCGGACGCTGGTGCGGCGCCTGCGGCCCGAGATGCTGGACATGCTCGGCCTGCAAGGCGCGCTGGAGGAAATGGTGCGCCAGGTTGGCAGCAGCCATCCAGCTTGCCGTTTCACGCTGCACACCGAGGGGGATCTCAGTGGGCTGGATGGGGATGCCGCCATCTCGGCTTACCGCATCGTGCAGGAAGCGCTGTCGAATATCGTGAAGCACGCGCGCGCCGGCACCGCCAGCGTGGAAGTCGTTCGGCACGGCGAGGCATTGCAGATCGAGGTGGCCGATGATGGCACCGGCTTCGACCCGGCGCGCACTGCCGCCGGCGTCGGCCTGGCGGGCATGCGCGAAAGGGTGCAGGCGCTGGGCGGCAGTTTCGCGATGGATTGCACCTCCGGCACCCGCATCGCCATTACGCTGCCGGTGGAGGCGTGGCGCGCGGGAACCTGACACGCACCAGCAGGCCGCGGCCACCTGAGCCCTGGTCGAGTTCCAGTTCGGCGTGGTGCAGCAGGGCGATGTCGCGCACGATGGCCAGCCCCAGGCCCGAGCCGCCCGGGTTGGCCTGCATGGTCGACGCGGCGCGGTAGAAGGGCGCAAAGACGCGATCGTGGTCTTCCGGTGGAATGCCCGGGCCGCTGTCTTCCACTTCCAGCACCACGTGTTCCGCGTCGGGCAGGACGCGCAGCACCACGCTGCCGCCGCGCGGCGTGTAGTGCAGGGCGTTGTCGACCAGGTTCGACACCAGTTCATGCAGCAGCAAGGCCTGGCCACTGACGCTGGCTTCGCCGTCGCCTTCCAGCGAAAGGTCGATGCCCCGGTTGACGGCGGACAAGGCCAGCTCCAGCGCCACTTGCTGCACGGTGTCGCGCAGCGGCACCGGAACCGGCTCCCAGGTTTCGTTATGTTCAATGCGCGCCAGCATCAGCAGGCGATTGGCCAGGTGTACCGTCGAGTCGGTGGTGGCGGCCATGCTGGCAATGACATTGCGCAGTTCAGGCGAGACCGCTGGAGCGCGTTCCAGTGCGCGCTGCGCCAGTTCGGCCTGGGTCTTGAGCACCGTCAGCGGGGTACGCAACTGGTGGGAAGCGTCGGCGATGAAACGCCGCTGGCTGGCGATCAGCCCCGCGATCCGCGTGGTCGAAGCATTCATGGCCTGCACCAGCGGCCGCACCTCCTTGTGCACCAGCGCGGGATCGAGGTCGGACAGGTCGGACACGTCGCGCGACTCCACCTCCTGCTTCAACTGCATCAACGGCCGCAACACCAGCTTCACCGCGAACCACACCAGCAAGCCTGCCAGCAGCACCACGCTGGCCTGCCATACGATGGTGTCGTACAGGATCTTGAGCGTCAGGCCTTTGCGTGCATCGAGCGTTTCGCCGACCTGGATCAGCGCAATGCCGCGCATATTGTCGTCATACACCGGCTGCAGCAGGGCCGCGATGCGGATCGGCTGGCCGTTGTAGCTGGCGTGGTAGAAGCGCACCAGGGCAGGGTAGTTCTCCGAGCGCGGCACGTTGGCCGGCACTGCGGGCAGATCATCGTAGCCGGACACCGTTTCGCCGTTGATGCCGGTGACCTTGTAGTAGATGCGGCCCAGCGTGTCAGTCTCAAAGCTGTCCAGCGCAACGTAGGGCACGTCAGCCACGACCTTGCCATCTTCGATCGACACGCGTTCCGCCAGCGCGCGGGTGGACGCCAGCAGCGAGCGGTCGTAAGCCATGTCGGCCGCGTCGACCGCGTTGTAGTAGACGGAGATGGTGTTGATGATTTCCAGCAGTACCAAAGGCAGCAGCAGCCAGCGCAGCAACTGGCCGCGCAGGCTGCCCATGGCGAGCATGGCTTTCATCAGGCTTTCGCTTCGGCCGGCTGCAGCAGGTAGCCGATGCCGCGCAATGTAGTGATGGCTGCGGCGCCAGGTTCCTTGCGGTCCAGCTTCTTGCGCACGCGGTGGATGTACAGCTCAATGGCATCGAGGTTGGCATCATCGGCCAGCGAGAACACCTGGTCGAACAGTTTTTCTTTTGCGACCGGCTTGCCGCCTTTGGTGATCAGCGATTCCAGCACCGCATGCTCGCGCGGCGTGAGCTGCAAGGTCTCGCCGAAATAGGAAAACATGCGGCTGACCGTATCGAAGCGTAGCGCGCCGCATTCATACACCAGCGACTCATTGCCTACGCTGCGGCGCAGCAAAGCCTTGACGCGCGCTTCCAGTTCGGCCAGTTCGAAAGGCTTGGCAAGGTAATCGTCGGCGCCCAGGTTCAGTCCCTGCACGCGGTCTTCCAGGCCGCCGCGCGCGGTCAGGATCAATACAGGTGTCTTGCCGCCGCGCGCGCGCAGGCGTTTCAGCACTTCCAGCCCGTCCATGCGGGGCAGGGTCAGATCGAGGATCACCAGGGCATATTCCTGGGTCAGCAAAAGGGAATCGGCATCGGCGCCGTTATCGGCGCATTCGACAGAAAGGTTGGCATCACGCAGGGCTTTGGAAAGCCAGTGTTGCAATTCGGTGTGGTCTTCCACTAACAGTATTCGCATGGCGTTCGCCTGAAAGGCGTTTGAAAGGTTGGCGATTTTATAGTTGAACCGTGCCAGAGCAAGGCATGACTGAAATAACTATAAACCCAGGAGACAGATTGTGAAAAGAACTTCGATGGCAGCGGCCATCGCAATGATGCTTGCCGCCTATACTTCCGCCCACGCCCAATCCAATGTACAGGTCTACGGCCTGCTCGACATGGGCGTCGACATTTCAAATAATGCGCAAGCAGGCGGCGGCAGCGTAACCCGCGTCAGCTCCGGCGGCATGAACACTTCGCGTTGGGGCTTCAAAGGCAGCGAAGACCTGGGCGGCGGACTGAAAGCGGTATTCCAGCTCGAAAGCGGCCTGCTGATGGACACCGGCGCACAGGACGGCAACCTGTTCAAGCGCCAGGCCAACGTGGGCCTGGAGGGCAGCTGGGGCCGCGTGGTGCTGGGCCGCTCCTTCACCAGCGTGTATGACACCGTCATCCGTTTCGACCCGATGGGCTTTGCGCCTTACTACTCCTGGGCCACCGGCGGCAGCGCCACCTTGCCAAGCAAGTACGGCATGACCACCGGTTTCGATAACCTGATCAAATACTCCGGCAAGACCGGCAACTGGAACTATGGCTTCAGCTACGGCATGGGCGAACAGCAGGGCGCCGGCGCCAGTTCGGCCGACAGCGCCAAGTACGCCGGCGCCGTGAGCTACCAGTCCGAATCGCTGGGCGCCATGTTCACCGCGGAGCGCATCAACGGCAATAACGTGGTCGCCACCGGCAACCGCGACGAGACCACCGCCTACCACCTGGGCGGCTATTACGCCACGGGCGATTTCAAGTTCTGGCTCGGCGGCCGTACCTACAAGCTGGTTGCCGGCAAAGCCGCCACGGCTGATGTAAAAGGCAACACCCTGTGGGCCGGCGTGGCATACAAGCCGCAGCCAAACGTCACCATTACCGGCGCCGTGTACCACATCGACCAGCGCAACCTGGCCGCCGGCAAGGACGCCGATCCGACCATGTATGTGCTGCGCTACCGCTACGCCGCATCCAAACGCACCGACCTGTACGCCACTGTCGGTTATACGAAAGGCAAGCATGACCAGCTGGTCGGCCTGTCGCGCGACGACGCAGCCTTCGGCGACAGCCAGCACGGCGTCATGGTTGGCATCCAGCACCGCTTCTGATAATAATGAAGCCATGAAGATCCTGCATACCATCTTCGCTGCTGTCCTGCTGCTGGCAGGGCAGGCGCAAGCCGCAGAATGCATCGTGCCGTCCAAGCCGGGCGGTGCGATGGACCTGACGTGCAAGCTGGCCCAGAAGGGCTTGGCGACGGTGCCGGGCGGCCAGCCCATGAAGCTGGTGTATCGCCCGGGCGGGATCGGTGCTGTGGCATGGCACTCGCTGGTATCGCAGCGCCGCGCCGAACCGAATACCCTGGTGGCGTTTTCCGGCGGTTCGCTGCTGAACCTCGCACAGGGGAAATTCGGCAAGGTCAAGGCGGACGATGTGCGCTGGGTGGCGGCACTGGGTGCGGACTACGGCATGATTGCCGTGCGTTCCGATTCGCCCTACAAGTCGCTGACCGACCTGGTGGCGGCGCTCAAGCGCGACCCTTCCAAGGTGCTGATCGGCGTCAGCGGAACCGTCGGCAGCCAGGACTGGCTGAAGGTGGCGCTGCTGGTGCGCCAGGCCGGCATGGATCCGAAAGTTCTGCGCTTCGTGGCGCTGGAAGGCGGCGGC
>JBCNOX010000029.1:0-20380 GCA_039593645.1 Pseudoduganella sp. | reverse complement strand
GCCATACAAGGGGTTGGAGCCCGGCGCCAGCAGCACTTGCCCGATGGCCGCTTCCGGCAGCATGTCCCAGTTGACGACATCGCCAAACGGCTCATTTACCCGCACGCCATCCAGGTAGACTGACAGGCCCTGCGCGGTTCCCAACAGCGGCGAGGCACGAAAGCCGCGGTAGGTCACGTCATGCTGGTAAGGGCTGCCCGATATCTCGTTCAGGTTCACGCCCGCCAGCGTGCGCGCCATCGTTTCCGCCAGGGTTTCGCCCAGTTGCGGCTGCACGCCCAGCTGCACGGCATACGGAACCAGCCGGCGCTCGAGAGCCAGGATGCCAGCCGGCGCGATCCCGACAATCTCCACCGACTGGATGCCGCCGCCGGCGCCCTCGCCTTCCCCCTGTGCGGCTCCCGCCAGCAGCGCCAGCGCCCCGCACAGCGCATACCGCTTCATGGCCTGGCCAATTGCACGCCATGGCGCGCGAAGATTTCCTTCAGCTCGCCGCTGGCCGCCAGCTCATTCAGGGCCGCCTGCAACTTGCGCGCCAGCTCGGTATTAGCCTTGCGTACTGCCATGCCAACTGCCCACCCCGCGCGTGGCAGGCGCTGGAAGCTGACCTGCTCCACCGGGAAGGCTGGATCGCCACGCAGTTCGGCTTCAATTTCGGAGCGCGTCGCCAGCACAGCATCCAGCTCGCCGGCCTTCAGCTTTTGCAAGGCCTCGGCCGAAGTGCGGAACAGGCGTACCTGGTCGCGGAAGCGCCCGTCCCCTTCCCCCAGCATTACCATGCCCGCCAGCGACACCTGCTCCACGCCGATACGCTTGTCCGCCAGTGAAGCCAAGCCGTCGAACAGCGGAATGCTGCGCACGCTGCGCACCAGGCGCACCGCTTCCACATGGTAGGGACCAAAGATCTCCACTTTGTCGTTGGAGGCCATCAGTGCGCGATCCACCGGCACGTGCAGCATCACGTCCGCCGGGCCATAGCCAAGGTAGTGTCCTTTCCAGACCATATTGCGCAAGTCATCGTTCAGGTTCTCACCCGCAGGGAAAGGCAGCAGGCTGAGTTTCAGCGACAGCTTGCGCGCCAGGGCTGCAGCCAGGTCGATATCCACGCCTTGGCCATTGTCGGAGAACGGAGCAAACTCCTGGTAGACGGCGACCTTCAGGAGGCCGGTTTCAGCACGGACGGGAAGCGCTGCAACCAGCAAGGCGCAGCAGATCAGCAGCATGGCGCGCAGACCGCGCAGGCGCAGGGTAAGCATGGCAGCCTCGCATCAGTTGGTGGCGCGGCGGTTTTCCAGGTAGGTTTTGATGGCCCACATGGCTTCCTGGTTGAAGACCCCTTCGAACGGCGGCATGTAGACGGCGCCGTTACGCACCTTGCCGCCGCGGATGGAGCTCAGGTAGTAGCGGTCGATCTCCTTGTAGCAGGCCTGCTTCTTGGCCTCGTTGCGCATGCCAACGCAATCGCGATCGAGCATGCGCAAGTCGGGGGCAATACCGCCCGATACCGCTTCCAGGCCGTGGCAGCGGGCACAGTTCTGGTTATAGGCGGAAGAGCCGATCTTCAGCGCCAGCTTATTGTCCTTGTAAGGGTTCTCATCGCGCCATTTATCACCCAGGACGGGCAGGCCGGTGGTATCGACGCCCTGCGGCGTCACATTGCCGTGGGCTACGGCGAACAATGAGGTGGTGACTGCGGCCGCTGCGGCAGCGGCAAGAATCAGGCGTTTCATGGATGTCTCCTGCATGGTGTGGTTGTAGTACCCATGCAGGAGCAAACGGCGTGCCATGATTTTCCGCTCCTGGCGGCGGGACAGTTGCTCCAGTTTGGAACACCTGTCACAGGGCAGGTGTCACATCAGGGATAGACGAAGGACTTCACCAGCGTCAGCTCCCCCGGCGCACGCAGCGGCACCATGAAGGTTTGCTGCTTTTCGCTCGGCGTATTCTCATTGCTGATGATCGACACCGTGGCAACGGTAATGACCTGTTTTTCGGAATTGCCGCCGTAGTAATTGACGTAGACGTGGTAATTCCCCTTCGCCGGCGACGGGCTGGAATAGATTTCCGGGCCGTAGCCGCCGGTGACGTCGACATCCAGCCCGCTGCCGTCGGGCAGCATGCGCTGGCCGAACCAGGAGTGGCCGCCGTTGGGCGTAATCACGTGCAGGTCGACGTCGGTGCCTGGACTGTCCCAGGACAGCACAACCCGCAGGCGCGACTTGGTCTTGCCGCTGTAGCTGTCATAGAACTGGCTGCGGGCGCGGCTCTTGCCGCCCGGCGAACGCACCTCGACGCCGTTCGAGCCGGGACCGAAGATGTAAGGGCGCGCAAAGCTGCCGTCTTCCTGCAACTCGACCGGCATGGCCACGCCGTTGACAATCAGCTTGGCCGGCTTGCCCCTGCTGGCGCCCGCGATCTTGCCGCGGATCTGTGCCGTTTCGGCCTGCCCTGGCTGCATGTTCACCACCGATGCCGGGTAATTTACGGTCTGGCTGTACTGCTCCTCGCTGCCGCCCGAGTGACGCCAGCCGCCCTTGGGCGACTCAATGCTCACTTGCGCCATGGCGCAGGCGGGCAACAGCAACAGCGGGAGGCAGAGTTTCTTCATGTGTTCAATATACAAAGGATTTAACAAGGGTCAGGTCGCCGATCTTGCGCAGCGGGACCACAAAGTCCTGCCGTTTCTCGCTGGGCGTGTTTTCGTTGAATACCAGGGTGATGCGCGTCGTGATGATGGGCCGCTGCCGGGTCGCTTCGTCAAAGTGGTAGCCCGAACTGCCGAAATTGCCCCAGTAGTTCACCCATACCTGGTAGGTGCCGCGCAGCGGCGAGGCCATGGTGAACATTTCGGGACCGGGACCGTCAACACTGTCCGCATCCAGTCCGCCGCCATTGGTCAGGAAAGGATGGCCAAAGAAAGCGTGCTGGCCGTCAGGTGTGATGATGTGCAGGTCGATCTCGGCCTGATTATCGTCCCAGGCGCCGATGATGCGCAGCCGTGGTTGCGGGCGGCTGGTATCCGCCTCGTAGAACTGCATGCGCTTCAGCGACTTGCCGTCTGGCGAACGGATTTCAACGCTGTTCGAGCCGGAGCCAAACGCGTAACCGCGCGCATAGCGGCCCTCGTCGTCCGTGTAGAGCGGCGTCGGATTGCCGTTTACGATCAACTGGTGGAAGGGGCGCTTGGTGCTGATCTTTGCCAACTGCCCGCGGATCATGGTGCGGTTCTTCTGCGCCCCGCGGTCGATCAGCGAATACGGGTAACTCACGGCCAGCTCGCCGGATTTATCGGTCATGCCGGCGCGGTTCCAGCCTCCAACAGGCCCGGTCAGCGTCTTGTCTTGCGCCAGCAGCGGAACGGCGGCCAGCGCCAGCACGAGTGCGGATGCGAATTGGATGCGTGTTTTCACATGGCCTCCAGTGAGAGATCATTCAGGCGGCGCGCCAGGCGCTCCAAATAGTCTTCGTCCTGTCCGCGCGGATGGCGGCGCAGGCCGATGTGCAGGTATTCGTGCGCCAGCGTGATGCGGTCCTCGCGCGTGGCCAAAGGCCGCATGAAGATGCGGTTGCGCGACTGTTCGGAATATGGCGCTCCGGCAGTAAGCGCGCATACGGCCGGCAGTTGCGCGGGCGCTTCATAACCGTCTTCGCGGCGCAGCAGGCGCTCCCAGCGCGGCAGTGCAAACGCCAGCCACTGTTCGTTCTTTGCGAGCCGCGCACAGGTGGTACCGGTATTTCCTGCGATGGCGAGCGTGGTGCCGGGATAGGCTGCGGCCAGGATGTCGTCGAAGCCTTTTCCGGTACGCGCCTGCGCTTCGGCATCGCCCCAGGACAGGATATTGGTCCCGCCTTTGCTGTTGTGATATCGCACCTGTGCGCCATCCAGCACCAGTTGGTCGGTCCAGCGTGCCACTTCCAGCGCAGCGGTACTGGCGGGATTCGGGCTGACGCGCTGGGTGGCGCTGCTGTCGGTGATGAACTGGCAGGATTCGGCGCGGCGGGCATTCTGTTGCAGGTAGCTGCGGGCCGCAATAGCGAAGGCACGCGCGGCTTCCGTTTGGGTGGTGCTGGCTTCGCGGTCGATCACGCGCGCCACGTATTCGTTCACGCCCATTCGGCCGCGAATCTGCGGCTTGCCATTCGCCCCGGTGGACAGTGTCAGCTCACCGCTGCTGCGAATCGGCAGGCTCTTGCCGTTCTCGAACTGCACCACGTAGCGGCCATTCAGCGCACCTGGCGCTGCAACGCCTTCCGTTGTGCGTACCGAGCGGACCGGGTAGCGGGTGAAGTAGTCGACCACGACGCAGCCGCTGTCTTCCGCCGCTTGCACAGGCGGCAGTGCGGCGGCGATCTGCGGCGCCCATTTCTGGAAGATGCCGGTGCTGCTGTCGCTGCCGCCAAACCATACAGGCGTGCCGTCAGCCAGCCAGCCGGCGGCGCCGCCCAGCCTTGCGTCCTCACGCTTGGGATGGCGCCAGGAATAAGTCTTTACGCGCAGCTGGCTGCCAAACCAGCGCACGCTGCCGGCACCGCGCCCATCCAGCACCACGCGCAGCAAGGCTGCTTCGGCTTCGGCACGGCTCGCGGACGGAATGCTGGCCAGTACGCGCAGCAGGCTGCCCAGTGTGACCAGCCGCGCAGGTTCCAGCCGCGCCGGATCGGCCAGCCACGAAAATTCGCCGGCGGGCGTACTGCCAAGGCGGCGCCTCCAGTAGTCCTGCCAAGGCTTCTGGGCGATGCCCAGGCGCTCAGGCGCGAAGAACAGGCCGCAGGATTGTGCCAGCGCTGCATCGCGGTTCACGCTGCCGCCGGCTTCGCAGCAGTAGACTTCCTCCTGCTTGCGGCCGCCGCAGATGTAGTCCGGCATGGGCAGCTTGCTGTCTACCGCATACACGTAGACGAACAGCTTCCACAGGCTGCCAAGCGGGATTTCCGTGCTGGCGGCCATCGGTTGACCCGCCGATGCGCTGCGCTGCTGCAGTTGCACCGCTTGCACCTTGCCGTCGCGCCACCACGCCAGGTCGAGCGAGGCCGCCGCCGCGATGGGGGCGGCACTGGCCAACAATAAGGAGGGCAGCAGGCGTGGCAGCATTACTCGACTTTCAGTGCGCGCATGGTTTTGCCACCGCCTTCGAGCGCTTTCTGCTCCGGCTGGTACATGCGGTGGAAGCGGGTTGGCGGCAGGGTGTAGCTGCCCTTCTGGCCGAAGCGCAGCAGGTGGCGCACCACAACCTCGCCGCTCAGTGGCTCGATCGGCACGGCATAACCGTCGCGGCGCTCGACGTGGCGTGCGCGCTCCAGCTGCACCGGCTCATCGCCCGCCAGCTTCATGCCCCAGGTGGTCGATTCGACCATTGCCCCCGGCGGCAGGGCCACTTCCAGTAGGCCGAAACGATGCGTGGCGCTGCCGGCTTTGAGCTTGATCTCGTCCATGTACAGTTCGTCGGTGCGCAGCGCTTCGCCCGGCTTGACCAGCTCCATGGTGTAGCCCTTCGAGCCTGCCTTCATGCGCAGGATGCGGCGCTCGATGCCCACGTCCAGCGAATGCGACTCGACGGCGCGGCTGTCGTACTGCACGATGGCGACGGTACCGGCCGGCGCGGCTTGCGCCAGTTTCAGTTGCTCCGGCACGGCCTTGGCATCGGTCCAACGCCATACCGGCTGGCCGCTGCGGCTGTCCATCTGCTGCCATGCGCCCTCCAGCGCGGCGACAGGTGGCCTTGCGGCCGGGGAGCCGCCCAGTTTCTTCTGCACCCACACCAGGGTCAACGCGCGGTCCATGGTCGGCATGTCCGCACGCACGGCCGACAGCACCGCGTCAGCCTGCGCTACCGGGAGTTCACCGGCCAGCATCAGCAGCGCCTGTGCTACTGGTGCCGGCGACGCGCGCAGCGCGGCCCATGCCTGCGGCAACTGCTGCTGCAGCGATGCCGGCAAGGCGATGCCGTTCTGCGCCGCAACGATGGAAGTCAGGCCTACCGCCATGGCGCGGGTGACGCTGTCCTGGCCATCGGCCAGCAGCACGCTGCTGGTCACGCCCTGCTTGCGTGGCGCGGAGCCTACTTCCAGGCTGGCGGCATCGGCCACCAGGCTTTCCGCCAGCGTCTTGGTCGGCAAGCCCATTTCACGCATCATCCACAGGCTCATGGCGCGCTCCAGCGGGCCGAGGTTCTTGCCATGTTCGCTGTAGACGCTGACCAGGTTGTTCCAGTGCTCGCCCGGCAGTTCCAGGCGCAGGGCGCGCGAGGCGTACCAGTCGGCATAATAGGCGTAGGACGTCATCAGCGCATCGCCCTGCGTTGCCGGGCCCCACCAGCTGAAGACCGCGTTCGGGCCGGCCATTTGCACCAGGCGCAGGCGCTGCGCCTGCATGATCGCCATCAGGCGATCGCGTACCGCGCCGGCATCCGGCGGCATGCTTTGTGTCGCCATGGTCAGCGGGATCAGGCGGCTGGCCGTCTGCTCCACGCAGCCATACGGATAATCGATCAGGTCATCTGCGATGCGGGCAAAGTGGCTGGCAGCGCCTTGCGCGAAGGAGACGCGAATATTGCGCGCATCGGCCGGCAGCTTCAATGCATTGTCGGTGCCGGTCAGCGCCACGCTCATGCTGCGCGGGCTGCTCCAGGCCGCAGGCTGCTCCTGCACCCTGGTGTCCAGCGCATCAACCAGCTTGCCGTCCTGCTTTACCTCCAGGCGCAGCGGCGCAGTGCCGACTGCAACCGGGAACTCGACGTAGTTCACGCCAGGCTTGGCGGACAATCTCTCCACTTTCGGCTGCGGCCCGCCGGACAGCGACACCTCCAGCGACTTGGTCTCACTGGTCTGGTTGAAGATGGCGACGGAAGCACGCGGCGCATCGCCGGTACGCAGCCAGTCCGGCGAGGTCCACTTGGCGTAGAACGATTTATCGGAGCGCAGGTAGCCGGTGCGCTGGCCAACGCGGCCCTGCGCATCCATCGCGCGGCCGGTGATGCGCCAGCGGGTCAATGCATCCGGCATGGTGAAGGTCACGCGTGCCTTGCCGTCGGCGTCGGTTTTCAGCGACGGTGCCCAGAACGCGGTGTCGATATTGTCGCGGCGCGGTCGTTCCAGCACCTTCACGCCACGCTCATTGTAGTTATGGCGGGCCGGCACGTTCTCGCGGCGGCCTTGCGCCATGTCGTAGCTGATGAAGGACAGGCTGGCCGTGGTACGCACGTTATTGCGGCGCGGATGGTAGAAGAAGTCCGCGATATCGGGTGCGATTTCCGGCTGCAGCACGTAGATCATTTCATCCACCACGCCCAGCGCCACCAGGGTGGAGAGCGGCTTGCCGTCCATCTGTGCCGTCACGTCCAGCGTGACCTTTTCGCCCGGCTGGTAGACTTCCTTGTCGGTCTTGAAGCTCAGCGCAATGCGCGGCTCGATTACCTGCAGGCCGGCATTCTGGAACACGAAGTCGCCGCTGCGGGTGTATGCCACGGAGAAGGTCATGTTCGGGCCGTGCTCTTCCTTCACTGGAATACGCACGCGCCACTGGTTCTTCGCTACACGCTTGGCCTGGTACCAGTCGGCACCGCCGTTCATCAGGCCGTATTGCTCGACCTTGTCGCGCTCCATGGTCAACAGGGCCTGGTCGACCGGGTCGGAGAAGGTCACCAGCGCTTCGGCAGTCTCGCCTGGACGATAGCGCACCTTGTCCATCACGATCTCGATGCTGCCCGGCGCCGCCTGCAGCCCCTCGCCGCTGACCCAGTGGCTGGCGCCCGCCAGCAGGTTGCCGCGTTCGTCGCGCAGCGAAAGCTGGTAGGAGCCCGGTTTGGCGAAATTCACGTCCCAGCCCTTGGCAGCCGGATCGAACTTGCCTTCGGTCTTTTCCTGCTTTTCAAGCTGCACCATCTCCCAGCGCACAGGACGTGCCGCACCCTGGCCATCCGACACCAGGTCGAAGTGCACCTGCTGGCCTGGCTCAGAGAAGGAACGCGCCGCCTTCAGCTGGTAACTGGTGAGGGAACGTTCGATCATCAGCTCGCGCGTCGCCTTGACGCGGTAAGCCGCGCCGTCGGTCGCCATCACGGTCAACACGTAACGCGACGGGTCGGCCGCCGGCGGCAGCGTGAACGAATAGTCGCCGCTGCGGTCGGTCTCGGCTTCCTCGGTCTTCAGCTGCACCGGGAACATGCCGCTGTAACGCAGCTCGCCTTCGACCATGGTGTTCTGCTGGCCGCGCAGGGACAGCGACAGCTTGGCATTCTTTACCGGCTTGCCATCCGGGTAGCGCAGCGAAATGGTGCCGCTGACTTTTTCTCCGGTCTTGAATTCCGGCTTGGACGGCTGGACATTGATCTCGAAGTGCGGCTTGACGTATTCCGCCACGCGGAAGGCTGCACCGTACAGTCCGTCCTTGTAGCTGAAACGCAGCTCATAGCCGCCGGCGGTGGCCTGCTCCGGCAGGCGGAAGCGGGTTTCCGTGCCCGTTTCAGGAGACAGTTGCAGGGTCTGCGTCAGCACCGGAGTGCCGTTCGGGTCAAACACGGTCAGGCCAACCGGTGCCGCGGCAGCGGCCTGCGACAGGCGCGCCGACTTGAACTCACGGCCAATGAACTTGACATTCACTTCGTCGCCCGGTCGGTACAACGGACGGTCCGTCACTGCGTACATCTTGGTGTTATAAATCTCGCTGTCGTAGTAGAAGTTCTCCGACACGAACACACCGCCGTTGCGGTCTTCCCCGATCACATAGGTGTGCTCCGGGCTGCTGCGCTCCATCGACACTACGCCATCCTTGCCGGTCTGGCCGGACTGGAGGACGCCGGTGCCATCGGTCCACATCACACTTGCATCAGCCACGGCGGCGCTATTGTCGCGGCGCGCAGCCCATACCAGCATCTGGCCGGACGACACCTTGGTCACCGCCATGGTGTCGGATACGAACACCAGCGTAGTGGCGCGGTGCTGGCCGATGATCGCTTCCACCAGGTACAGGCCCGGTTTGCGCTTGCCGACCGGGATCATCACATTGCCGCTGTTACCGGCAATGAACTCGCTGCTGGAGCCGTCCATCTTCACGCCCTTCGGCGGTTCAATCGCTTTCGCTTGCCAGATCGGATAGCGGAAGCTGTCCACCATCTCGAAGCCCTTGATCGGCTTGTACTGCGGGTTGTTGGCAAACACGGTCGCGCGCTTCATGGCTTCACCGTTGGTTGCCAGCTTGGGCTGGTTAGTGGTCACCGCGTGGCGCGCCTCGGACGAGAAGATGCGGCGCCATGCCAGGCGCGATTGCTTCCACCAGCTGTCCCACAGGAAGCTCAGGGCATTGGCCAAGCCTTCGCCCTGGTAATTGCCGTCCACCTGGACCCGGTGCAGATTGCGCTGCTTCTTCAGGAATTCCAACGGCTGCGGCACGCGGTACACCACGATGTCGGCGCCGGAATACTGCTCAAGCTGGGAGCGTCCGAAGTCGCGCCCAGGTACTTCCAGGCGCACGCGCGCTTCGTCCGCGCTGCCATAACTGGCATCGGACAGCAGGAAGAATGGCTCGCCCTTGAACAGCGTGTAGCCGCTCGATGGCGCCTCCTGAGCTTGCGCGCCGGCCAGCGCGGTCAGCGCCAGCAAGCCTGCGAGGCACAGCTTCAGGACAGAAATGACAGCCGGAATACGCCGGCGAAGTTGGGATTGTTGACCGCTGGTTGCCACCGCGTGTCCTTCCATGTCGTTAGTTGTTGAATATCGACGGTACGAAGACCGTTATCGGTTGGGGTGACGGTGCCCGTGTGGTAGGCGATATGCGCCCCCATCCACACCATCAGATGTTGTTCGTCGCCCTGGTCGTAGAACAGCAGGTCGCCCGGGAGCGCCTGGCTGATCTCGCGCGCCACGAAGCGGCCGTTGTGCTGTATCAGCGCCAGTGCCGTGACGAAGTGGCCTACCTTGCCCTCCCCCTGCACCCAGCGGTTGCGCAGAGCCGCCTGTTGCGGTGTCAGGTCCAGCTCCGGCGGCAGGCGGCGGTCGCTGGCGATGCCGTTGGCGCGCATCCACTTGGCATCGTGCACGGAAAGGGCTTCGTTGACGGCAAAGCGCACCAAGCCCGCGCAGTCGCGGTGCTGCCAGCGCGGGGAAGGACCCTGTTCGACCTGGGCGCTGATAATGCGCAGCATCCACGCCTGGAAGGCGCGCGACTGTGCCTGCGACAGGCGTACCTGCGCATCCTTGGCACTGGTCAACGCCAACACTGGCGGCGCCGCTAGGGCAGCGGCACACCCGGCCAGCAGGCGCAGGGTACTGCGGCGCTTCATTTGCCCGCAGCCTGCCATTCCAGCGGCTGCCACGAGACGCCTTTAGCCGGCAGGGATTTGAGCACCATGCGGTAAGGCGGATATTTCTTCAGCGCCTGCAGGCGCGGCACCAGGTGAGCGTCGACAGCGCCGCGCAGCACTGGTTCACTCCGCCCAGGCAAGGTTTTGAAGCTCTCTTCCTCGATCAGCCTGGCCAGCGAGGCAGGCGCAATCAGGCCGACGGTGTGCTTGGCATCCGGCAGCAAATCCGATGCCGCCGGCATCTCCTTGCGCTTCACTGCCAGCACCTGGTCGACCAGCTTGCCGTCCGCCGAGAACACCACGGTGTTGCCGCTGATGGCCAGCGTCGGCGTAGTATCGCCCTGCGCAGTGGAAACCGCGCCGGTCCAGCGCAATTCTCCCTTCTTGCCTTGCTGCTTCTGGACGCCCTTGCCATCGCGGATCGCGGTCTGGAACAGGCTTTCGAGCAGTGCCTCGTTGCCCCCTGCGCGGTTGGCGACAAACACCGGCGTATGCAGGCGAGAGTTGCCGTACCAGCAAGCAGCGACAGGGCCACTCAGCTCGGTCGCCAGCGGCAGCACCGGCTGGCTGGTCTTGCCGCCTATGCTTTTCAGCACCGGCTGCAGGCTGGTCCAGTCCACCGGCAGCGTGAAGCAGCTGCTTGGGTTGTAAGGCAGCGCGCTCCACAAGGCGCTGCTGTCATAGCCTTCTTTCGGCAGCTTGGCCGCATCGAGCAGCACTTGCGAGCGCCAAGCCCCTTTGCTGAAATCGAAGCGCAGCGCTTCCAGGCCGCCGAAGAAAGGCTGGTAGCCGAAAGACAGGAAATCGGCCTTGATGGCGATGCTGTGACCGTCCTGCGCCGCTTTCTCGAAATGGAACTGCTCGTGGAACACCTTCTGCTGCGCGGCGTCCTTCGCCAGCAGCTTGGTGACGGTGGTTTGCGCCTTGTCGTCGCTCACCTTGCGGTCGGCGCCGTACAGCATGCCGGGATGGGACAGGATCACCATGCGGTCGCCATGCGCGGCGAACAGCAGGTTGCGCTGGTAGGCATAGTTCAGTGCATAGACCGGCACCTTGTCGCCGTCGACCCGCAACTCGCCGGCGATGGTGAGCTGGGTATCCTTCAACGCCACCTTGCCCGCTTCCTCCAGCACGCGCGCCAGCTTGCCGCGCGAAACGGAGATTACATAGTGTTTGAGGGAGCCGTCGGCATCGCGCCACATGGCCACTTCCGCCGGCTCGTCCAGCACCATGCGGATCAACTGGTCGCCCCAGCCCAGTTCATGTTCGTAGGCGATGCGGCGCAGGCTGCCCTTCAGGCCCAGGCGGTCCTCGGTCTGCTCGTAATAGAACAGGAAGTCCTCACGCAGCACGTCGCGCGCCAGGGGCACGGTCAGCAAATCGCGCGGAAGGGTGGAAAGGCTTTTCGTGACGACCAGGGCGTCCGGCTTGGACAGGTCGATCTTCAGGCTGTTAACAGGGCCATTCATGGCGCCCCAGCCAAAAGCCCGGTAGGCAAGAGCGCCGCCGGCAACGACAGCAACTGCCGCGGCGATCTTGGCCAAAGTCTTTTTGTTCATGGCGGGTCCGGCAAAGTTATATTAAATACAACGACGCCAAATTTTGCCACGGAGTAACCAAATTAGCCAGCTAATTCGCCAATCGTGCGGACAGATTGCAGCAAAAGCTCGAGCGTTTTCGTTCCGGCATATTCCGGTATCTGTTGCCTGGCCGCGTTTTTGATTCGCCCCAGGTGAGACAGTTTTTTCAGCTTCCCCTGCTGGAACAGGAAGATGCAGTGATCCACAAAATGCATCATCTCCTTGCGTGACAGCGAGTCGCGCGCTTGCAGGTCCGAGTAGCGCTCCATGTGACGCTTGGCCGCGTGCTGCTTGCGCCGGCACTCGGTACAACGCACGCAGTCAACGTCGATATAGAAGCCCAAGGTCTCGTACCAGTAGCGCTGTTCACGCGCATAGAAGATGAATGCGCGGCTGCAGTCGGTGCAAGACTTCAGCATGTCCACATAATATTGACGCGGAAAAACTGCATAGCGCTGCACGCTCAAGTCGGCGCGCAGGGCGGTCTGGGGAAAAATATGGGCGTCCGCGTAGCGCCAGTAAGATCGGCGGACTTCCTGCTCCGTGAGCTTGAGCTGCGGGCGTGGCGGCTTTCCGCGAAATCGCGGATGCGGTACAAGCTTATCCATGTTTGACCACGCAATAGCTGCACGCCTCGCGCTTCTCGAACGTGATCGAGACCGGCAGGAAGCGCGCGATGACTTCGGCGTTGGTACGGGTGTGCTGCGACAGCACGTCCATGGTAAAGCTGCCGCCGCCGGCCAGCGCCATCGGCACCAGCAACTGGTCGGCCAGATGTTCGCTGACCGCAGCGCCCGACGCAATGAAGCGGCGCGCCTGTGCCACGGCATCGCGCGCCACTTCCTCCGCGCGGCGAGCCTTTTCGCCGAAAGCGACGAAGACTTCCGTCACGTGCTCGTGATCCAATGTAATCAGCAACGCGTTGCCCGGGCCCCAGTTATCCGGCAGCATCCGGAAACGCAACTGGTCGCCGGACCAGCCCATGGCGTTCGCCACGCAATCGAGTTCGCGCTTTGCCACGCCGCCCGGAACGGCAGCGACCAGGCTCTCCGCATACGCTTCACGCCGTTCACCGCGCGACTCCAGTGCCAGTTTGCGCCAGGCAGCCAGCGGCTGCACGGTGGCCCGCACCGCACCGCCGCCCGCCGGATAGAACCCGGTGCGCTCCAAATGGAATTCGACCTGTGCGCCCATATCGGCCATGGCACGGCCATAGGCGCGCTGCAGGAATTCCGCCGGCGGCGCCTTGGAGTTATGGGTGCCTCCGCTGACACGCACCACGGACTCGCCCTGCGCGTACAGCAATGCCGGCACCACGGTTTGCAGTACCAGCGTCGAGCTGCCGGCCGTACCGATCTCGAATTCATACACGCCAGCCTTGATCGGGCCGGGTGTGAACGACAAGGCCGTAGAACCCAGCGCATCGCCTTCCACCTTAGCGCCGGAGATCTCAGCGGCCGCCTTGACCGAGGCAAGGTGCTGCCGCATCAAGCCCGGTTTCGAGCGGTTGGCGCGGATGTTCGAGATACGGAACGGCTGGCCGGTAATCATCGAGAGCGTCAGCGCGGTGCGCAGCACCTGGCCGCCGCCCTCCCCTTGGGAACCATCAATTTCAATCATTCTTTGTTCTTATCCTTGTTTTTACCCTTTTACGCACACCACCTGCTTCAGGGTATGCACAACTTCAACCAGCTCTTCCTGCGCCTTCATGACCGCCTCAATGTCCTTGTAGGCCATCGGGATTTCATCGATCACACCTTCGTCCTTGCGGCACTCGACGCCCTCGGTCGCTTTCACCTGGTCTTCCAGCGAGAAGCGGCGCTTGGCCTCGTTACGGCTCATGGTACGGCCGGCACCGTGGCTGCAGCTGTTGAAGCTCTCCGGGTTGCCTTTACCGCGCACGATGAAGCTCTTCGCCCCCATCGAGCCCGGGATGATCCCCAGCTCGCCTTCGCGCGCCGACACCGCGCCCTTGCGGGTCACCAGCACGTCTTTACCGAAGTGGCGCTCTTTCTGCACATAGTTGTGGTGGCAGTTCACTGCTTCCACGTGCGTCTGGAACGGCTTGGTAATCACAGTACGCACCGAGGCAATCAGGTTCTGCATCATCACTTCACGGTTCATGCGGGCGAACTTCTGCGCCCAACCCACCGCCTCAACGTAATCGTCGTAGTGCTGGGTACCTTCTTCCAGGTAGGCCAGGTCTTTATCCGGCAGGTTGGCGATATGGGTGCGCATATCCTTCTGCGCCAGTTCGATGAAGTGGGAGCCGATGGCGTTACCCACGCCGCGCGAACCGGAGTGCAGCATGAACCACACCGAACCTTCTTCGTCCAGGCACACTTCAACAAAGTGGTTACCCGAACCCAGGGTACCCAGGTGACGGTAGTTGTTGGTGTTTTTCAGCTTCGGCGTTTTCTCGCAGATCACGTCGAATTCATCCTTCAACTGGCCCCACGCCACGTCCACGGCCGACGGCGGGTTCTCCCACGAACCGCGGTCGCGGCCACGGAACTTCGGCGTCAAACCGTGCGGGATCGCTTTCTCGATCGCGCTACGCAATGGGCCCAGGTTATCCGGCAGGTCACGCGCATTCAGGGTGGTCTTGGCGGCCATCATCCCGCAGCCGATATCCACGCCGACCGCCGCCGGGATAATCGCACCCAGGGTCGGGATCACGCTACCGATGGTCGAACCTTTACCCAGGTGGACGTCCGGCATCACCGCAATATGCTTGTAGATGAAGGGCATCTTGGCCGTGTTGGCCAGTTGCTGGCGCGCTTCCGATTCAACCGGCACGCCCTTGGTCCACATCTTCACCGGGCTACCACCCGCCACTTCCATCACTTCGAATTCTTTGTCATTCATCATAATTCTCATCTTCTAACGATTAATCTGCGCCGACAAGGGTGGAGGCCACGCCATTCCACACCGTGCGGCCTTTGCCGGGGAGCGGCTCGGCATGCCAGCTGACGGTTGTGTGGCGGCGGCTGGTGGAAATACTCATCGCCGCGTGCACGCCGCCGTAGCTGCGCTTAACGGGTTTCTTGCCGACTGCGCCGGCGCTGATGGTCCAAGCCTTGATTTGTGATTCCGCCATTTTGATCTCCTTTCGTCTTTGCGTATCTCTCCTATTGCAAAGGGTGTGCCAGCTTGCTAAGTCATTGATAAATATAGATTCCTGGAAATTAATGATTGTGGTAAATTATCTGAAAAGATAAATATTTATCCGTAATGAAAAAGAAGATCGTCATCCTCGGTTTCCTCGGCACGCAGCTGGACGGCGGGCCACGCACTGCCGCGCGCTGGGAGAAATGGCGCCCCAGCGTCTCCCTGCTGCAGCATGAAGACCTGGTCGTCGACCGGTTCGAGCTGCTGGCCAGCGCGCATCACGACAGCCTGGCGCGGCAGATCGAAGAAGATATGCTCGCCATCTCGCCGGAAACTGTCGTGCAGCGCCACACGCTGCCGATCAGCGACTGGTGGGATTTCGAGGACGTCTACAGCCAGCTATTCGATTTCGCGCGCAATTACCACTTCGATACCGAGAACGAGGAGTACTGGGTTCACATCACGACCGGCACCCACGTCGCGCAGATTTGTCTGTTCCTGATGACGGAAGCGCGCTATTTCCCGGGCCGCCTACTGCAGACCTCCCCTCCACGCCGCGCGGCGCCCGGCAAGACGGGAGACTATGTGCTGATCGACCTGGACCTGTCGCGCTACGACCAGATCGCCCAGCGTTTCTCGAATGCGCAGCGCGAGGGCGTGGAATTCCTGAAATCCGGCATCGCCACCCGCAACCCGCACTTCAACCTCCTGATCGACGAGATCGAGCACGTAGCTGCGCGTTCGCGTGCACCAATGCTGCTGATGGGGCCAACCGGTGCCGGTAAATCCTTCCTGGCACGGCGCGTGTACGAATTGAAGAAAGCGCGCCACCAGGTCGACGGTGCATTCGTGGAGATCAACTGCGCCACGTTGCATGGAGACGGTGCCGGCTCGACCCTGTTCGGCCACGTGAAGGGCGCCTTCACCGGCGCGGCATCGGACCGTCCCGGCTTGCTGCGAACAGCGCACAAAGGCTTGCTGTTCCTCGACGAGATCGGCGAACTGGGACTGGACGAGCAGGCCATGCTGCTCAAGGCGGTCGAAGAAAAGCGCTTCCTGCCGATGGGCGGCGACCATGAAGTGCGCAGCGACTTCCAGCTGATCGCCGGCACCAACCGCGACCTGGCGCGCGAGGTGGCGGCCGGCCGCTTCCGCGAAGACCTGTTCGCGCGTATCAACCTGTGGACTTATTTGCTGCCCGGCCTCGGCGACCGTCCGGAAGACATCGAGCCAAACCTGGACTACCTGCTGGCGCAGTTCGGCGCGGAGAACGGCTCCATGGTGCGCTTCAATACCGAGGCCCGCCAGCAGTACATGCGCTTTGCGGCATCGTCCGACGCGCTATGGAACGGCAACTTCCGCGACCTGTCGGCCTCCGTCACGCGCATGGCAACGCTGGCCGATGCCGGGCGCATCACCACGTCGATCGTCACAGCGGAAGTGGCGCGCCTGCAGCGCCAATGGCGTCCTCTCGCGGAAGGCAGGCAAGCAGCAGTGCCCCTCGACGGATTGTTCGATGAAGAAGCGCTCGAGCAGATCGACTTGTTCGACCGCATGCAGCTCGAATCGGTGATCGCAATTTGCCGCCAGTCGAAGACCATGTCCGATGCCGGGCGTAAGCTGTTTGCAGCCTCGCGCCTTGGCAAGGCGAAGCCGAACGACGCCGACCGCCTGAAAAAATACCTGGCCCGCTTTGGCCTCGAGTGGGAGCAAGTCAGCTAGATCTTGGCGCGCACATGGCAGGTGTTGAAGCGCTCGCCCTGCTCGAAGCCTATCGTCACCGGAAGGAAATGCGTAATCACTTCCGCATTGGTGATCGCATGCTGCGACACGTGGTCCAGCGTGTAGGCGCCACCGCCGGCCAGCGCCATCGGCAACATCACCTGGTCACCCAGGTGTTCTCCCACTGCTGCGCCAGAAGCCAGGTAGCGGCGGGCTTCCAGGGCCGCCTCGCGCGCAACCGCTTCTGCGCGCACGCCACGATCGCCGACGGCGGAGAACACTTCCGTCACCGTTTCACTTTCGACGGTAAGCAACACCGCATTCCCCGGGCTGGCCGATGCAGGCGCGAGCACTTCGCGTAGCTGATCGCCTTCCCATCCCAGCAGGTTGCGCACGGTCGCATATTGGCGTTGCGCCACCTGCGCGGGCAGGCGCGCTGCGATTGCCTGCACATAGGCTTGCTGCAAGCCACCGCGGTCGAGCAGATCGAGCCGGCGCAACTGCTTGCATGGCCAAACGTTGACTGAAATGCTGCCGCCACCGGCCGGGTAAAAGCCGTACCGCTCAATGTCGATTTCGACTTCCGCCCCCATGGCTGCGAGCACGCGGCAATAGGCCCGCTGCAGGAACTCGGCCGGTGGCGCCTTGGGGTTATGCGTGCCGCCCGTCACTGTGACGACAGTTGGCTGCTCAGCGAACAGCAAGGCGGGGATAAGGGTTTGCAGGACCAGCGTCGTACTGCCGGCAGTGCCGATATCAAAATCGTACACGCCGCCCGTCACGCGGCCGGGTGTGAATTCCAGTGAAGTCGAGCCGACTTCGGCATGGGTAACGGTAGCGCCACAGGCGATAGCCGCTGCGCGTACCGCCGACAGGTGCTGGCGCCGCAAGCCAGGTGGCTCACGGTTGGCGCGGATATTACGGATGCGAAAAGCCTGGCCGGTAATCATCGACAAAGTCAGAGACGTACGCAGGATCTGCCCGCCGCCTTCGCCCGTCGAACCGTCCAGTTCAATCATCGCGCACCTCCCTGCCGGCATTATGCTTCCGCCGCCAGGGAGGCGGCGCACGAACATCAATAGGTGTTCAGTGCCTTCGAGAACTTGATCAGCCACAGGCGGCTTGGGCGTTCACGGTCGTCGCCACGCGCAACGCGTATGGAGTTGGCCGCGTTGCAGCCGGCAGCGCTGCTGGTGATGATGGTGCCGTTTGCATCCACACTGCACTTGGTGACGTCGGCATCGGCCACTGCTTCGCCGGTGGGCGTGAAAATCTTTGTCTTCAAGCCGAAGTCATTGTCGTTGGCCAGTGCCAGCGTATTGCCATCAACGATGGTCAAGCCTTCGGCCTTCTCTGCAAGCCAGCCAATGGCGTTCAGGTCCAGCAGCAGGGTTTTCTTCAACGTGAGAACTTTCGACCAGTCCGCGCCGTTGACTGCCGCCGCGCCCATCGAGCTCTTTTCCAGATCGGAGGTAGCAGGATTGAAGGCCGCCACATTGATGTCGGTCGCGCTGCCAATCTCCACCAGCATCAGTTTGTTGAATACCTTTCCGCCCGGTGCGGCGCCTTGCTCGATCACGATGAACTTGCCATTGCCCAGCGCGACCATGTCGCCCAGCTTGGCGTTGCCGGTGCGGCCGTCCGCATAATCGGCGCCATTCAGGGGATAGGCAAACATGCGGCCCGTGGTGCCGGTCACCGGATCGAACTCGATCCAGCGGGTGAAGCGCGCAAAGCGCTCCACCTGTTCGTTCTTGCGGGTCATCGAATAAGGCGCACTGCCATCGCTCAATGGGCTTTGCAGGAAGCCATGCAGCTTGTCGGTCGCGGCATCGAGCGCCATGCCTTCCATGCCGCGGTTGGCGCGGCGCTTGGCGAAGACAGCGGGCAGGCCGCTGCCTGGCGCGTAACGGGACTGGATCACACCACTCGCCGCGTCGATCTTCACGATGAAGGGACCATATTCATCGGACACCCACAAGGCATTGCGCTTCTTGTCGAAGGCAATCGCTTCGGTATCCAGGCCATTCACGCTATACGCAGCCTTGCTCGCGGCGTCGTACTTCATCGCGTCGAAGACCGGCACTTCAGCGGAGTTGCCCAGCGTGCCGGCCGGGATGGCCAGGCCGGAGCTGTTGATATTCGCCGAAACCTTGATCGGCAGCGTGGAGTTCAGCACCGCACCCCCTTTGCCGACGGTGATGATGCCGATCGACGGCGTGAAGCTTGGCGATGGGAAGATCTTGGCGCCCATGGTGCCGCTGCCGCCTGGATTCGGCACGTTCGGGCCATCGCCGTTCGGTCCGCGATCGGTCAAGCCATAGAACTCCAGGTCACCATTTGCGGTCGTACCTTTGAAGGCCAGCGCCGATCCATAGGACGGCAGGAAGCCTAACGGGAAATCTGCCTTGACCTTGGCATTGCTGCCTTCGTATGGGATGTAGAAGCTGTTCGCCGCCTGCACCTGGTAGCGCGTCACGGTGACAGTGGCGGCAGGCTGGGTAAAGCTCTCCTGCACCGGCGTACCAACTTTCGAGGCCAGCGTGTCTTCGAAGTGTTCGCGCACCAGCTGGCGGCGGTCGTCATCGACACCGCGCGCGGCGTAGGCAGTGCCGGCGGCAACCAGGTTGGCAGCCATGGCCTTGTTGAAGTCCGCTGCAGCAGCGCCGAAATCGGCGGCCTTGCCAGCCAGCGCAGCCTTCACATCAGCCGTGATCTTGATGCCGTTGGAAGGATCATTATCTTCATCCAGCAGTTGCAATGCCAGCAGGCGGTTGACCACCTTGGCATCCTTGACGTCGGCCACGCCCGCAAGTTGCAGCGGCGTGATCATCGACGCGCAAGCGGCGCTGCCCAAGGCGATGCCGCCCACGCTGAAGCTCACCGTTTCGCCTTCCTTGCAGGTGAACTCGCCCTTGGCGCCAGTGACTGCTTTGGCAGAAGTGCCAGCCACATAATCCGCGCCCTCAACGGCGGCGTCGACGAAGGTGCCGTTGACGGCGGTTTTCACGGGTTCATCGCTACCGCCACCACCGCAGGCGGCAAGGGCGAATGCTAAAGGAAGGAGCGACAGGGATTTCATGCTGGCCTCTGGAGTTCAAAAGGCGCAGCTTAATCACAGGAAGTGACGAGCCGATGACACAAAAGCAAAAAGGCCCGCTATTCAGCGGGCCTTTTTGGCTTATTACTTAGTCTGACGATAACCTACTTTCACACTGGTTGCAGCACTATCATCGGCGCAGAGTCATTTCACGGTCCTGTTCGGGATGGGAAGGGGTGGGACTGACTTGCTATGGTCATCAGACTGACCGGTACTTGGCTCGCGCATCGCGCGTCACCAGGAATTATTAGCTTGACGATAACCTACTTTCACACTGGTTGCAGCACTATCATCGGCGCAGAGTCATTTCACGGTCCTGTTCGGGATGGGAAGGGGTGGGACTGACTTGCTATGGTCATCAAGCATGACTTGTGTGCAGCGCGCCTGGCGCACTGCGCAATCTGGGAAGAAGTAAAGTTGGGGTAGTGTTCTCAAACACTGTGTAAGTGCTACATAACCGTCAAGGTTATAGGGACAAGCCGTACGGGCAATTAGTATCAGTTAGCTTAATGCATTACTGCACTTCCACACCTGACCTATCAACGTCCTGGTCTCGAACGACCCTTCAA
>JBCNOX010000289.1:0-6680 GCA_039593645.1 Pseudoduganella sp. | reverse complement strand
CCGTGCTGCTGGCCTATGCGGACCTGAACCAGGCCCTGCTCGGCAAACATATCGACGCCATGATGCAGTCGGAGCCGCAATCCTCGCAGGCCATCAACAAGGGCTACGGCACCGAGATCCTCAAGCCTTACGACACCCCGATCGGCGAGCCGATCCGGACCATGGTGATGACCGAGAAGTTCTACAAGGAGCGTCGCCCGGTAGCGGAGAAATTCATGCGCTGCTTCGTGGAGGCGACCAAGACCTTCATCGACCAGCCGGCCACCGCTGAAAAATACGTACGCGAGAACGTGTTCAAAGGCCAGATCACCAGCGACGATTTCCAGGACGCGATCGGCAACTCGCCTTATTCGTATGACATCACGCCGGAGCACATCCAGGTCACCACCGACACCATGGCCAAGACCGGCGTCGGCAAGATGGCCAAGCCGCCAGTGGCCAAGGACTGGGTCAAGACCGACCTGCTGGAGCAAGCCAAGAAATCGCTGGGCGTCAAATGAAGCTGGCCGCACGCGACGTCGGCATCGGCCTGATCGTGCCGGCCGCGCTGGTGCTGGCCTGGCACCTGGTGACCTACAACGGCATGGTCAACCCGCAGGCGCTGCCTTCGCCGGAAGCGGTGGCGCGCAAGTGGGTGGAATACCTGCTGCCGCTGCAGCCCTATGACGGCAATGGCAGCTGGCTGGCGTGGGCCTTCTCCGGCGAATTGATTCACGACGCCATCGGCAGCATGTATCGCGTGCTGGCCGGCTTTGCCATCGGCGCCGGGCTGGCGCTGCCGCTTGGCCTGGCCATGGGCGCCAGTGCCCATGCCTACCGCCTGTTCAACGTGCTGGTGCAGATCGTCCGGCCGGTGCCGCCGATCGCCTACATCCCGCTGTCGATGCTGTGGTTCGGGCTGGGCAATCCGCCGGCCATCTTCCTGATCTCGCTGGGCGCCTTCTTCCCGGTGCTGATCAACACCATCGCCGGCGTGCGCCAGGTGGACGGCATCTACCTGCGCGCGGCGCGCAACCTGGGCGCCTCCGGCCCCACCATGTTCCTGCGCGTGATCCTGCCGGCAGCTGTGCCGTCGATCCTGGCCGGCGTGCGTATCGGCATCGGTACCGCCTTCATCGTGGTGATCGTCGCGGAAATGGTGGCCGTCAATAACGGCCTTGGCTTCCGCATCAGCGAGGCGCGCGAGTACTTCTGGTCGGACAAGATCATCGCCGGCATGATCACCATCGGCTTGCTGGGCCTGGCGATCGACGTTGCCATGGACCGCCTGAACAACCACCTGCTGCGCTGGCACCGCGGCCTGGAGAGCTGAATGAGCGCTGCACATATCGAAGTCAAAGGCGTCAGCAAGGTATTCGGCACCTCGGTGGTGGCGCTGCAGGACATCAACCTGGACATCCCGCGCGGCCAGTTCGTCTGCCTGCTGGGCCCTTCCGGCTGCGGCAAGTCGACGCTGCTCAACGCCATCGCCGGCTTCTCGCCGCCCAGCAGCGGCAGCATCGTCGCCGACGGCAAGCAGGTGGCCGAGCCGGGTCCGGAGCGCGGCATGGTGTTCCAGGAATACGCCCTGTTCCCCTGGATGACGGTGGCCGACAACGTCGCCTTCGGCCTGGAGATCAAGGGCATGCCGAAAGCCGACATCGGCGCCACCGTGGACCGGCTGCTCAAGACCCTGTCGCTGCACGACTTCCGCCACCGCTTCCCGAAAGACCTGTCGGGCGGCATGCGGCAGCGGGTGGCGATCGCGCGCGTACTGGCGCTCGACTCGCCGATCATGCTGATGGACGAGCCATTCGGCGCGCTCGATGCGCTGACCCGGCGCGACCTGCAGGACGAACTGCTGCGCATCTGGGAAGAGCAGAAGAAGACCATCATCTTCGTCACCCACAGCATCGAGGAAGCGATCTACCTGGCCGACCGCATCGTGGTCATGACCTACCGCCCCGGCACCGTCAAGCGCGACATCCTGGTCGACCTGCCGCGCCTGCGCGATCCGTCGGCGCCGGAATTCAACGCCCTGAAGCGCGAGCTGGGACAACTGGTGATGGAAGAACAACAACGCCACCACAACGACGAGCTCCGGGCCGCGGCAGTCGATTAGCCGGGGTCTGGCACTGACATGTGACACGCGCAGCGTGTTGCATGTTGGTGCCTGACCCCATGGTGTTCAGGTGTTAAACTTACCGGATGCAAACTTACTTCCTGCTCGCAGCAACGCTGCTTTACCTGATTTGTGGTTTCCTCCCGTCGCGTAAATCCGTGCCGATCGCCGCACTGACGGCCGGCGCGTGGCTGCTGCACGGGGCAGCGCTGTGGGTCGATGTGATGGTGCCCGGCTCGCTGCGCATCGGCTTTGCCACCATGCTGTCGTCGGCGCTGTGGATTTCGGTCGGCGCCTACTGGCTGGAGAACCAGAATTTCCCGCTGGACGGGCTGCGCCGCATCGTGATGCCGGTAGCCGCGCTGGCGGTGGCGCTGCAGGCCGGTTTCCCCGGTTCGCTGGTGCCGACGGCCGGCCGCTCGGTCATGCTGGGTTGGCACATCGCCATCGCCACGCTGGCCTACAGCACGCTGACCATTGCCGCCTTCCACGCCGTGCTGATGGCGCTGCAGGAGTCGCGCCTGCACACGCGCAGCGACAGGCCGGGCATTTTCGCCACGGCGCTGGACCAGTTGCCGGCCCTGCTGACGATGGAAAAGCTGCTGTTCCGCCTGATCGCCTTCGGCTTCGTGCTGCTGAGCCTGACCGTCCTGTCGGGCATCGTGTTCAGCGAAGAATTGTTTGGCCGGGCGCTGAAGTGGGACCATAAGTCGGTCTTCACCCTGCTGTCCTGGGTCCTGTTCGCCGCCTTGCTGGCCGGCCGCCATTTCCGCGGCTGGCGCGGCAAGACGGCCCTCAGCTTCACGCTGGCGGGCTTTGCGACCCTGCTGCTGGCCTATGTCGGCAGCCGTTTTGTCCTGGAAGTGGTTTTACATCGAGGTTTGGCATGACACGTATCCTGTTCTGGCTGGCGCTGATCTTCCTGGTGGTCGCCGCCATCCGCAGCAAGCTGCGCAAGATGGGCGGCCCGCAGCAAGGCGGGCAGGCGCCTGCGCCGCAGCAGCCGCGCGCGGCCGAACCGCCGCAGGCTGAAAAGATGCTGCAATGCGCCCATTGCGGCGTGCATTTCCCTGCTTCCGAAAACGTTCCGGCCAATGGCCGCGACTATTGCTGCGCGGCGCACGCCCCGCATTAAGCACAGCGTGTTCGCCCGTCTCCACACCCTGTCGGCCGCCTCGCGCGACACCTTCTGGCGCTCGCTGAAAGCGCTGGGGGCGACCCGCATCGTGATCGTCCTGGTCTTGCTGCTGTACTTCAGCAACGGCAAGCTAACCTTCAGCGAGCTGCCGGTGCAGGTGTGCGCCGTCTACCTGCTGATGGCGGTTGCGATGCAGATGCTGGCCCTGCGCTGGCGCCGCCACTTCATGCTGCAGCTGATGTCGCAGGTGGCCTGCGACCTGACGTGCATCTCCTTGCTGTACCTGGCGGCCGGCGGCATGCGCTCCGGCCTGGCCATCCTCTACCTGTTCCCGCTGGCGGGCTGCGCCATCCTGGCGCCGCTGGTGCTGTCGCTGTTCAGCGCTTCGCTGGCCACCTTGTTCATGCTGGCCCACAGCGCCTATCTCGCCCTTTCCGGCGAGGGCGCACTGGTGCTGCAGGCCGGCCTGTACGGCGTGGCCTGGTTTGCCGTGGTGCTGGTGGTGAACCGCATGGCCGCACGCCTGATCGGCCAGGAAGAACTGGCGGCCCAGCGCGGGATTGAAATCGGCGTGCAGCAGGCCGTCAACCGCCTGGTGATCGCGCATTCGGCCGACGGCATCCTGGTGGTAGGGCCGGACGGCACCATCCATATGAGCAATCCGGCCGCGCAGCAGATGCTGGGGGGTGCCGCCCAGATGCTCGATGGCGCGGCCCTGCAGCCGATCGCGCTGGCCTACGAAACCTGGCGCAGCGACCCGCAGCAGGCCAGCGCCTTCATCACCATCAAGCCGTTCGAGGGGCCGGAACACGAGGATGTGACCGCTGCCTGGAACGCGCGGCGCGACGTGGCGCAGCACCTCAAGCTGCGCTTCGCCGCTGCCGACACCAACGGCCTGGACGTCGAGCGCAATGTGATCTTCCTGGAAGACGTGACGGGCATCGAAGAAAAGGCGCAGCAGCTCAAGCTGGCCTCGATGGGCCGCCTGACGGCCAGCATTGCGCATGAAGTGCGCAATCCGCTGTCGGCCATCGGCCATGCCAATTCGCTGCTGGAGGAAGACCTGCAGGCGCCGGTGCACAAGCGCCTGCTGAAGATCATCAGCGACAATGTGGCGCGCGTGAACCGCATGGTGGAAGACATCCTGCAACTGTCGCGCAAGGCGCAAAGCCACCACGAACCGATGGACCTGGAAGCCTTCCTCAACGAGTTGAAGGCGGAGTTCGACGAAACCCACAAGCTGGACCGAAAGATCGTCTGCCTGGGCGGCATGCGCCAGGTCATGGTACGCTTCGACCCCTTGCACCTGCGCGAAGTGCTGATCAACCTGCTCAACAACGCGGTGCGCTATGCCAGCGGCACGCCGGCCAGCATCCGCGTCTTCATCGTGCAGGTGCCGGGACGGCCGCTGGAACTGCATGTGCAGGACGATGGTCCCGGCATTTCGCCGCAGGTGCGGGCCCACCTGTTTGAACCGTTCTATACAACATCGAGCAAAGGCACGGGCCTGGGCCTGTATCTGGCGCGTGAATTGTGCTTGAATAACGAAGCCATGCTGGATTACGAGCACCGCTTCGAAGCCGGCATGGCAGAGGGCGGCGCGCGCAAGTCGAGCGGCCGCTTTGTAATTACATTTGCGAAAAACACATGACTTCTCCACGTGTCCTGGTCGTTGACGACGAAGCCGACCTGCGTGAATTGCTGGAAATAACCCTGCTGAAGATGGGGCTGGACGTGGACAGCACCGAAACCCTTCAGCAAGCGCGCCAGCTGTTTGCCGAAAAAGAATATCAACTGGTACTGACCGACATGCGCCTGCCGGACGGCCTGGGGCTGGAACTGGTGCGCGAAGTGAATGCCAGCGGCAAGAATATCCCGATTGCGGTGGTAACGGCCTTTGGCAGCGCCGACAATGCCGTGGTGGCGCTGAAGGCGGGCGCCTTCGATTACGTCAGCAAGCCGGTGCAGCTGGAGCAGCTGCGCGTGCTGGTCCAATCGGCATTGAAGACCAGCGACAGCGCGCCGGCGGCCGCCCCGGCGCGCGGCCAGCCGCAAAGCCGCTTGCGCGGCAACTCGGCCGCGATCCAGGCCCTGCGCGCCCAGATCGCCCGGCTGGCGCGTTCGATGGCGCCGATCGCCATCAATGGCGAGTCGGGCAGCGGCAAGGAGCTGGCGGCGCGCGAAATCCACGCGCAAAGCTCGCGCGCCGACAAGCCTTTCATTGCCGTCAACTGCGGCGCCATCCCGGAAGCCCTGATGGAGGCCGAGTTCTTCGGCTACCGCAAAGGTGCCTTTACCGGCGCAACCGACGAGCGCGACGGCTTCTTCCAGGCGGCCAACGGCGGCACCCTGATGCTGGACGAGGTGGCCGACCTGCCGCTGGCCATGCAGGTCAAGCTGCTGCGCGCGATCCAGGAACGGCGGGTGCGCAAGATCGGCGCCACGGCCGAAGAGCCGGTCGACGTGCGGATCATCTCCGCCACCCACAAGAACCTGGAAAAGCTGGTGGAAGAGGGCTTGTTCCGGCAGGACTTGTTCTACCGCCTGAACGTGATCGAACTGCGCCTGGCGCCGCTGCGCGAGCGGCTCGACGACCTCGAAGAGCTGGTCGACGCCATCCTGGCCCGGCTGGGCAGCTTTGAGCACAAGGTGGTGCTGGCCCCTGGCGTGCTGGATGTGTTGAAGAGCTATTCGTTCCCGGGCAATGTGCGCGAACTGGAGAATATCCTGGAACGCGCGCTGGCCTTCTCCAACGATGGCGTGATCTCGGCGGAAGACCTGGCGCTGAAAGGGGTCTCGCTGCCGGCCGCTACGCCAGTGCCTGCACCTGCCGCCCCCGCCAGCCAGCCGGCCGCCCAGCCCGCGAGCGAATCCGCCAGCCCGGCGGCGCCTGCGCCTGCGCCGGCCAGCCCTTTCGCAGGCACGGCAGCCAGCCCGGCAGCCACTCCGGCGGCAAGTGCGGCCAGTGCAGCGGCGGCAAGCGAGGCGGTCGAAGCGCCCGCAGTGCAAGCGGCGCCGACCGCCGAACCTGCCATGCCACCACTGCCGGTATTCGACGTCCTGCCAAGCAACCTGCCAGCCTACCTGGAGGCGGTCGAGCGCGACATCATCACGCGCGCACTGACCCAGACCAACTACCACCGCACCCAAGCCGCCCAGCTGCTGGGCATCAGCTTCCGCCAACTGCGTTACCAGATGCAGAAGCTGAACATCCAGGACCCAAGCTAGCCGATCGTGGCGGCGGCGCACCCGCCGCCCGATTGGTCTATAATCCCGGTCCGCCGCGAAAAACCCCGGAAATCCTGTAGCGTTTTCGCCAACGCACAACCCTGTACTGCGCCGCAACATTGCTTATTAAATCAGCACCAAAAAAGCTGTGTTAGTGCTCGCTCACCGCCGATCGCCTGTAGCGATGGGCACTATCAAAAGTCAATAAGAAAA
>JBCNOX010000288.1:0-6689 GCA_039593645.1 Pseudoduganella sp. | reverse complement strand
CAGGAAGAAGACCTTGGCGACATCAAGGAAATCATGCTCGACATGCAGACCGGCCAGATCGCTTATGCGGTGCTGTCCTTCGGCGGCGTGCTGGGCATGGGCGACAAGCTGTTTGCCGTGCCTTGGCAGGCATTGCAGCTTGATACGGTGAACAAGCGCTTCGTGCTTGACTGCAGCAAGGAAAAACTGGAAAACGCGCCAGGCTTCGACAAGGACCGCTGGCCAGACATGGCAAGCCCCGAATTCGGCACGCAGATCCACAATTTCTACGGCACCACCGCCACCGGCATGCGTACCTCGACCGGCAGCGTGATGGGCTCCGGTACCAGCACCATGCAAAGCGACTCGACCCTTGGCAGCAGCTATAGCGGCGGCTCCACCGGCAGCGAAAGCGGCAGCAAGGGCAACTACTAACTGGCAGGATTTGACTGCTTTCTGTCAGTCCTGAGCATCATCGCCCGCAGATAATCGGCTGCAGATCTACCAGCCGATTATCTGCCATGCGTACCCTGCTCGCCCTCTTCCTGATTTTGCTCTCCTGCGCCCATGCAGGAGAATTGCCGCCCCACCAGCCACGTCCCGGCCACGAACAGCCGGTGATCGCCATCCTCGGCGACAGCGTATCGACCGAAATCACCGACTTCATGCTGCCTTACGGGGTACTGCAGCGCGCCCAAGTCGCGCAAGTACTGGCCGTCGCAACAGAAGGAACACTCATCACCATGAACACCGGCCTGCGCGTGCAGCCCGACCTGGATACTGCCGCCTTCGACCAGCGCTATCCTGAAGGCGCGGACTACGTGATCGTGCCGGCCATGCGTCGGGCGCAATTTGCGCCGATGTTGGCCTGGTTGCAGGCACAGGCGGCCAAGGGCGCCACGATCGCCAGCATCTGCGATGGTGCGCTGATAGTCGCCAACAGCGGCTTGCTGAAGGGCCGGCGCGGCACCGCACACTGGGCCACTTATGATTACCGCATCAAAAACTATCCGGACACCGAATGGCTGCAGAACGTGCGCTACCTTGCTGACGGCAAGGTCATATCGAGCGCCGGGATCAGCGCCGCCCAGCCGCTTTCGCTGGCCCTGGTGGAATCCATTGCCGGCCACGAAAAAGCTGCCGCTGTCGCTGCCAGCCTGGGTGTGGGCGACTGGAGCAGCCGCCACGACAGCAGCATTTATGCACCGAGATTCGGCCACAACCTGAACGTCTGGCTGACACACTACACGGACCAGTGGCTGCATGGCGTGAGCGATACCGGCCTGCCGCTGGCCGACGGCTTCGACGAGATCGCCCTCGCCTACACCAGCGACGCCTACACCCGCACCCACCGCAGTCGCGTGCTGGCAGTGGCAAGCGGCGATTCCGCGCTGGCCAGCCGCCATGGCCTGAAGGTCCTGCCAGACCGCGTCAGCGGCGCCGCAGACGCGCCCGAGGCGATGCTGCCCGCCCTCGACAGCTCACTGGACCGCGTACTGTCGAACATCGCCAACGGCTTCGGCCCTCGCACCGCGCACCGCGTTGCGCTCGAACTTGAGTACCCTGGCTATCCGCTGAGGTAAACTGGCCGGATGCCGCCTACTCGCCCGCTTCGCATCGTACTGCTCGCGTATGAAGACATGAACCTGCTGGACCTGAGCGGTCCCATGCAGGCCTTCGCCAGCGCCGCCCGCCGCCATTCCGCCGGCGGCCCTCCGCTGTATGAACTGATTGTCGCCTCGGCCGAGGGCGGGCTGGTCGCGAGCAGCGCCGGCCTGGCCTGCATGACCGTCCCCATCGACTCGCTCGACGGCGACGACATCGACACCTTGCTGGTGGCAGGCGGCTGCGCCGGCGATACCTACATCACACCAGCAGCCCTGGTGAACTGGATACGCCAACGTGCCCCGTCGGTGCGGCGCCTGGCGTCCGTCTGCACCGGCGCCTTCATGTTGGCTGCCACCGGCCTGCTGGACGGCCGTCGTGTGGCGACGCACTGGGAATGGGTACAACGCCTGCGGCAATTGCATCCGCAAGTGCAAGTGGATGAAGACAAGATCTACATCCACGATGGCCAGGTATGGTCGTCAGCCGGCGTCAGCGCAGGCATCGACCTCGCGCTTGCCCTGATCAACGACGATTACGGTCATCGCGTCGCCATCGAAACCGCGCGACAGATGGTGGTATTCATGAAGCGTGCCGGCGGGCAATCGCAATTCAGTGCCCCGCTGGCGGCGCAGGCGCGCGAAAGCGGAAAGTTCTCCGATCTCCATGCCTGGATCGCCATGAACCTGTGCGGCGATCTGCGCGTGGAGAGACTGGCGGAGCAGGCAAACATGAGCCCTCGCAACTTTGCCCGCAGCTATGCCCGCGATGTCGGATGCACGCCTGCGCGCACCGTCGAAACGATGCGCCTGGAGGCTGCACGGCGGGCGTTGGAGGAAACCGCCCTGCCCCTCAAAGCGATCGCCGGCAACACCGGACATGGCACGGAACAAAACCTGCGCCGCACTTTCCAGCGCTTGCTGGGTGTCAGTCCCGCTGAGTACCGCCAGCGCTTCTCGGGGCGCCCTTAGCAGCCCGCTTCGTCCGGCGCGACGTAACTGAAGCTGCCGGCCATCCCGACCGCCTCGCCTGGCCCGGCCAGCGAGGAAAGGTAGAGCGTCAGATTCGTTGTGACGGCACCGGTGTCGATGATGAAGTCGGCCTTGCCGTCGTTGTCCAGGTCGCCCACCCAGCGGATATACGACGATGGCTCCAGGGTACTGTCTTTGTCCCACATGATGTCGAATTCGAAATCGCCAAGCCGCTGCCTTTTGCCGCCAGCCTGCAGCTCCAACCAGACAGCGGGGGCGATCCCGGAAGCCGGTCCTTTCGCTTCCTGGCGGGGAACGAACAGGACTTTGTCGCCGCCGGGAAGAAGCAACTCACCGCCCATGACATGTCCGCCCTCATGACGGATCCCTTTTCTCGGTTTGCATTCCCGGCCGGGCATCCACGACACCACTGGGCCGGCTTTCAGCTGAAGCTTGTCCAGCGGCGCGCGGAAGGGCTTGAACACGGCGATCACTCCATCCGCAGGCAAGCGCGGAGTAAACTCCAGCAGTTGGCCCTCCATGGGTGGGGAATCGTAAACCTTGTGATCTTTTGAGCTCACAGAAAGGCTTAATGGGACCAGCTCACAAGCCTCGTTGCAGCGCAAGGCCCACCAGCCGGAGCCCGAGCGGTACTCGCGCCCGGCAAGGTGCAGCCGCACCGTCCCGTCGCTCGTCCCGTCAGTGCCGGCAACCGCCGGCAGGATGACCATGGCGCCCGTAGATTTATGCTCCAAGGGATTGCCACCAGCTTTGTCGTCGGCAAAGGCGCCGATGGCCGACAGGCCAAGCAGAGAGGCTGCCAATCCACGTTTAAGGTTCAACATCAGTGGCGATTCTTTCATTAACGCTGCATGGATTCCCACACCTTCATCAGGCGTTTGACGGAGACTGGCATCGGCGTGCGCAATTCCTGCGCGAACAGCGACACGCGCAGCTCTTCCAGCATCCAGCGGTATTCCACCAGTTTCGGGTCGGTGTTCTTGCCGGCCGATTTATCGCGCATTAGGCGCTGGTAAGGTGCCGCGGCCTGGTTCCATTCGGCCATGGCTTTGACGTCGCGCGCGGCGTCGGCACGCAGCTTTTCCAGGCGCACGTTCATCGCCTTCAGGTAGCGCGGGAAGTGCGACAGTTGCGAGAACTCGTTCTCGATCAGGAAGCGCTTGTGCACCAGGCCTTGCAGCTGTTGCTGCATGTCCTGCGCCACTTGCTGGTTGATGCCTTGCAGGCGCTTGGGCAGGCCGTGGTACTCGGTCAGCACTTGCGAAACCAGGCGCGCGATTTCGTTCACCAGCAGCACGATGCGTGACTTGCCTTCGTCCTTGCGCTTGATGAAGCTCGCTTCGTCGGTCGGCAGCGGGTCCTGCAGGCAGGCGATGTCGATGGCCTTGGCGATGATCTGGTCGCGCAGTTCTTCCTGCGTGCCCATGGACATGAATTGCATGCCCATCTGCTGCAGGTTCGGAATCGATTTCTCGACGAACTTGATCTGGTCGCGCATCTGCAGCATGAACAGGCGGCGCAAGCCGATGCGGTGGGTGCGGGCGGCAACGTTCGGGTCGTCGAATACTTCCAGGTCGCAGTGCGTGCCTTTGTCTACCAAAGCCGGGAAGCCGATCAGGCTTAGCTTGCCCTGCGTGATTTCCAGCAGCTCGGGCAGCTCCCCGAAGCTCCAGGTGGTGATGTTGGTGTGCTGGGGAGAAGCTCCGCCAGCAGGCGCGGTCGGCGCAGCGGCTGGAGCGCGAGCCGGGCCTGCATTGCGCGCGGCGTCGGCCGCGATACCGCCGTGTTTGGGCTTGGCGGGGGCACTGCTGCCGATACCGCCGCCGGCCAGCTGGGCCAGTTGCGCCGCGGAGGCAGGCGTGTTGCCGCCCTCCGCCATGCGCTGGAAGCTCTGGCGCGCCTGCAGGCCGTATTCCGCCTGCAGCGTGGCCAGGTTGCGCCCCATGTCGAGTTGGCGGCCATGTTCGTCCACCACCTTGAAATTCATGAAGTGGTGAGCCGGCAGCTGCTCCGGCTTGAAGTCGGAAGTGAGCACGCTGATCGTGATCTGCTTGCGGATGTCGGCAATGATGGCGTCGATCAGGTCGCCGCGCGCGAACTCCGTGCGCTCGCAGAACTTGGCAGCGTAATCCGGCAGCGGTACCAGGTGGCGGCGCTGCTTCTGCGGCAGGGTCTTGAGCAGCAGGTGCACCTTCTCCTTCAGCATGCCCGGCACCAGCCATTCGCAGCGTTCGCGCGAGAGCTGGTTCAGCGCATACAGTGGCACTGTCAGGGTAACGCCGTCGCGTGGCGTGCCCGGCTCGAAATGGTAGGACAGCTGCATTTCCAGCCCCGCCGCCATCATCTTCTTCGGGAACAGGTCGGTCGTGATCCCGGCCGCCTCGTGGCGCATCAAGTCGTCGCGGTTCAGGAACAGCAGCTTCGGATTGTCGTGGGACGCATCCTTGTACCACTTCTCGAAGCCGGCGCCGTTCACCACGTCGGCCGGAATCTGCTCGTCGTAGAAGGCCTCGATCAACTGGTCGTCCACCAGCACGTCCTGGCGGCGCGACTTGTGCTCAAGGTTCTCGATCTCGCGCACCAGCTTGTGGTTGTGGGCGAAGAATGGCGCGCGGGTGTCGTAGTCGCCGCCGACCAGCGCATCGCGGATGAAGATTTCGCGCGCTTCGACCGGGTTTTTCTGGCCGTAGTTGATGCGGCGCTGGCTGTACACCACCAGGCCATACAGCGTGGCACGTTCGGACGCGGTGACCTGCGCCGGGCGTTTTTCCCAGCGCGGTTCGCCCCAGGATTTCTTCAGCAGGTGGCCGCCGATCTTCTCGATCCATTCCGGTTCGATGCGTGCCACGCAGCGCGCATACAGGCGGGTGGTTTCCACCAGCTCGGCGGAAACGATCCATTTGCCCGGTTTCTTCGACAGGTGCGAACCTGGCCAGATATGAAACTTGATGCCGCGCGCGCCGAGGTAGGCGCCGCCCGGCTCGTCCTCGCCTTTGAAGCCGATATTGCCCAGCAGGCCAGTGAGCAGCGCCATGTGCAGCTGGTCGTAGGTGGCCGGCAGTTCGTTGGTGCGCCAGCCCTGCTCTTTCACGATGGTGAGCAGCTGCGAGTGCACGTCGCGCCATTCGCGCAGGCGCAGCTGGTTCAGGAAGGTGGCGCGGCAGGAATCCATCAGCTGGCGGTTCGACTTCTTGTGCTCGATGGCGTTCTCGAACCACCGCCAGATTTTCAGGTAGCTGAGGAACTCGGACTTTTCGTCGGCGAACTTCTTGTGCGCTTCGTCGGCGGCCTGCTGGTGTTCCACCGGGCGGTCGCGCGGGTCCTGCACCGACAGCGCGGAAGCGACGATCAGCACTTCGGTCAGGCAGTGGTATTCCTGCGCGGCCAGGATCATGCGGCCCACGCGCGGGTCGAGCGGCAGCTTGGCCAGCTTGCGGCCCAATGGCGTCAGCTGGTTGTCGTCATCGACCGCGCCCAGCTCCTGCAGCAGCTGGTAGCCGTCGGCAATCGCACGGCCCAGCGGCGGCTCGATGAAGGGGAAGCTCTCCACGTCCGTCAGGTGCAGCGACTTCATGCGCAGGATGACGGAAGCCAACGAGGAACGCAGGATTTCCGGATCGGTGAACTTCGGACGCTGCAGGAAGTCCTGCTCGTCGTACAGGCGGATACAGACACCATCGGCGACACGGCCGCAACGGCCGGCACGCTGGTTGGCGGCCGATTGCGCCACCGGCTCGATCTGCAGCTGCTCGACCTTGTTGCGGTAGCTGTAGCGCTTTACGCGCGCCAGGCCGGCATCCACCACGTAGCGGATGCCAGGCACGGTCAGCGAGGTTTCCGCCACGTTGGTGGCCAGCACGATGCGGCGCGCGTTGGTGGTGCGGAACACGCGGTCCTGCTCCTCGACCGACAGGCGGGCGAACAGCGGCAGGATTTCCACGTGCGGCGGGTGGTGCTTGCGCAGGGCTTCGGCGGCGTCGCGGATTTCACGTTCGCCGGGCAGGAACACCAGCACGTCGCCGCTGCCGATGCGGCAGACTTCGTCGACGCCGTCGACAATGGCTTCCATCAGGTCGCGCTTTTCGCGCGCGGCGGCGGTGCGGGCCCCCTTGG
>JBCNOX010000287.1:0-6695 GCA_039593645.1 Pseudoduganella sp. | reverse complement strand
AAAAAGCGCACCTAAAATCCAAGGAGACACCGTGCAGGATAATCTGACGACCTTCCCGCGCAGGCTGCTTCAGCATGGCAAGGAGCGGCCGCACAAGCCTGCCTTCCGCGAAAAGGACCTGGGCATCTGGCAGACCTGGGACTGGCAGCAAGTGAATGCCGAAGTGCGCGCGCTCGCGTGCGGCCTGGCCGCGATCGGCTTCCAGCGCGGCATGAACCTGGCCATCATCGGCGACAACCGCCCGCGCCTGTACTGGTCGATGCTGGCAGCGCAGTGCCTGGGCGGCGTTCCGGTGCCGATGTACCAGGATGCTCCAGCGGCCGACATGGCCTTTGTGCTGGAGAATGCCGAAATCCAGTACGCCATCGTGGAAGACCAGGAGCAGGTCGACAAGCTGCTCGACCTGTGCGGCCAATGCCCGAATATCAAGCACATCGCCTACGAAGACGAGCGTGGCATGCGCTATTACACGCACCAGCAGCTGATGTCGTACGCCCGGCTGCAGGAACTGGGGCGCGAATACGACAAGGCGCATCCCGGGTTTTACGAAGCGTCGATCGCCGAAGGCAAGGAAAGCGATAACGCCATCATCCTCTATACCTCGGGCACTACCGGCAAGCCGAAGGGCGTGTGCCAGACCCACAAGGCGCTGCTGTCGGCGGCGATGGGCGGCATCAGCTTCGATAAGCTGACCGACGAGGAGAACGTGCTTTCTTACCTGCCGATGGCGTGGGTGGGCGATTGCCTGTTTTCCTTTGCGCAGGCACTGACTGCCGGCTTTACCGTCAACTGTCCGGAATCGTCGGATACCGTCACCACCGACCTGCGCGAAATCGGTCCTTCGTACTATTTCGCTCCGCCGCGCATTTTCGAGAACATGCTGACGCAAGTGATGATCCGCATGGAAGATGCGGGCACCATCAAGCGCAAGATGTTCCATCACTTCATGGACGTGGCGCGCCGCGTCGGCTCCGACATCCTGGACGGCAAACAGGTGCCGTTGGGCGACCGAATCAGCTACGCGATCGGCAATGTGCTGGTGTACGGGCCGCTGCGCAATGTGCTGGGCATGTCGCGCATCCGCGTCGCTTATACGGCAGGCGCGGCGATCGGGCCGGACCTGTTCCGCTTCTACCGCTCGATCGGGGTCAACCTGAAGCAGTTCTACGGCTCGACCGAAACCTGCGCCTACATCTGCCTGCAGCCGGATGGCGAAATCAAGTTCGACTCGGTCGGCAAGCCGGCGCCGGGCGTGGAAGTGAAGCTGGCGCAAAACGGCGAAGTGCTGGTCAAGTCACCAACGCTGATGCACTGCTATTACAAACGTCCCGATGCGACGGCGGAAGCCATCGACGGCGAAGGCTACTTCCACACGGGAGATGCCGGCATCTTCGACAACGACGGCCACCTGCGCATCATCGACCGGGCTGCCGACGTTGGCAAGATGAAGAACGGCGCCATCTTCGCGCCGAACTACATCGAAAACAAACTGAAGTTCTTCCCCTTCATTAAAGAAGCCGTCGCATTCGGCCATGAGCGCGACAAGGTGACCGCCTTCATCAACATCGACATGGAGGCGGTGGGCAACTGGGCCGAGCGGCGCGGCATCGCCTACTCCGGCTACACCGACCTGGCGGCGCACGAGCAGACTTACGCCCTGGTCAAGGAGTGCGTGGAAAAGGTGAATGCCGACCTGGCACAGGAGGCATTGATGGCGGACACCCAGGTCCACCGGTTCTTGGTGCTGCACAAGGAGCTCGACCCTGACGATGATGAACTGACCCGTACCCGCAAAGTGCGCCGCAAGTTCATCGCCGAGAAATATGCAGTGCTGATCGAAGCACTGTACGGCGGCAAGGCTTCGCAATACATCGAAACCCAGGTCAAATTCGAGGACGGGCGCACCGGTATGGTGGCGGCCGACCTGCGGATCATGGACCTCAAGGCAGCATAAGCGGGGAAGCCACCATGCAAATGAATGAAGCGGAAGCCATCACGGCTGGCCGAAAGATCGGCGACGTGATCCTGGACCTGCGCAACATCTCGCTGTCGTTCGGCGGGGTGAAAGCGCTGACCAATATCTCCTTCGACGTGCGCGAGCACGAAATCCGCGCCATCATCGGACCGAACGGCGCGGGCAAGAGCTCGATGCTGAACGTGATCAACGGCGTATACCGCCCGCAGCAGGGTGAGATCATCTACCGCGGCCAGCATCGCAAGAATATGGACTGCTACGCCGCCGCCAAATCCGGCATCGCGCGCACTTTCCAGAATATTGCGCTGTTTAAGGGCATGACGGTGCTGGACAACATCATGACCGGCCGTAACCTGAAGATGAGGTCGAACTTCCTGCTGCAGGCCCTGTACTGGGGACCGGCGCGGCGCGAAGAGATCGAGCATCGCCGCAAGTGCGAGGAGGTGATCGACTTCCTCGAGATCCAGCATATCCGCAAGACGCCGGTCGGTCGCCTGCCCTACGGCCTGCAAAAGCGCGTGGAGCTGGGCCGCGCACTGGCTGCCGAGCCGCAGATCCTGCTGCTGGACGAGCCGATGGCCGGGATGAACGTGGAAGAGAAACAGGACATGTGCCGTTTCATCCTCGATGTGAACGAACAATTCGGCACCACCATCGTGCTGATCGAGCACGATATGGGCGTGGTCATGGATATCTCGGACCGCGTGGTTGTGCTGGATTACGGCAAGAAGATCGGCGACGGTACGCCGGACGAAGTCCGCACCAACCAGGACGTGATCGACGCTTACCTCGGAGTGGCCCACTGATGGATATCAATTTCTTTGCCGAAGTGCTGATCGGCGGCCTGCTGTCGGGCGTGATGTACGCGCTGGTGGCGATTGGCTTTGTCCTGATCTACAAGGCATCCGGTGTTTTCAATTTCGCCCAGGGTGCAATGGTGTTCTTCGCCGCCCTGACTTGCGTCGGCTTCATGGACAAATTCGGGCTGTCGCTGTGGTTGGCCATCCCGGCCACGGTGGTCGCAATGATCATTCTGGGCCTGGCGATTGAGCGCGTGGTGCTGCGGCCGCTGGTCAACCAGCCCGAGATAGCACTGTTCATGGCAACCATTGGCCTGGCATTCTTTATCGAGGGTCTGGCGCAGCTGATCTGGGGCTCGCAAGTGCATAAGCTGGAGATCCCTATCGAGGATGTGCCGAGCGAGTACCTGATGGAGAAGTTCAACATCATCGTCTCCAAGTTCGATCTGACTGCTGCCGCCATCTGCGGCGTGATGGTCGCCGTGCTGGCCGTGATGTTCGCCAAGACCAAGGTTGGCCGCGCCCTGCGTGCGGTGGCGGACGATCACCAGGCAGCGCAGGCAGTCGGCATTCCGCTGCAGCGCATCTGGGGCATCCTGTGGGCGGTAGCCGGCATGGTGGCCCTGGTGGCGGGCCTGCTGTGGGGTGCGCGTAATGGCGTGCAGTTCGCGCTGACTTTTATTGCGCTGAAAGCGCTCCCGGTACTGATCCTGGGAGGGTTCACTTCGGTGCCAGGTGCGATTGTGGGCGGACTGATTATCGGTGCCTCGGAAAAACTGGCCGAAGTCTATATCGGCCCGCTAGTGGGCGGCGGCATTGAAGGCTGGTTCCCTTATGTGCTGGCCCTGTTGTTCCTGCTGGTGCGCCCGGAGGGGCTGTTCGGCGAAAAAATTATCCGGAGGATTTGAGCGATGTTCTACCGCGAAGCAGGACAATTCAAAACCAGCTACGAAGCGGACGGCCAGATCCTGCCGATCCGGCAGGACCGCATCGCCTTGTTCGCCACCCTGGCCATTGCGGCGCTGGTGCTGCCCTTCGTTGCCTCGCCTTATATGCTGAAGGCGATCTTTACGCCGTTCCTGATCTTTTCGCTGGCGGCACTCGGCCTGAACATCCTGACCGGCTATGCCGGCCAGCTGTCGCTCGGTACTGCCGCCTTTATGGCGGTGGGCGCCTTTGCGGCCTATAACTTTATGCTGCGCATTCCCGGCATTCCTTTGCTGCTGGCCTTTGTGCTGGGCGGGCTGTGCGCCGCCATGGTCGGCATTGCCTTCGGCCTGCCTTCACTGCGCATCCGCGGCTTCTACCTGGCCGCCTCCACGCTGGCGACGCAGTTCTTCGTGGTGTGGTGCCTGACCAAGATCGGCTGGCTGACCAATTACAGCTCTTCCGGCGTGATTACCGCGCAAAAAATGGAAATCCTCGGCTACAGCTTCGACAGCGCTGCACGCGTGTATGTGCTGGTGTTGTGCGTGGTTGCGGTAATGGCGCTGCTGGCGAAAAACATGATCCGCTCCAACGTCGGCCGTTCCTGGATGGCCGTGCGCGACATGGACATGGCGGCCGAGGTGATCGGCATTCGCCTGATGCGCACCAAGCTGCTGGCGTTCGCCGTGAGCTCCTTCTACTGCGGCGTGGCGGGCGCCCTGTATGCCTATGCCTACCTCGGTACCGTGGAGCCGGAAGCCTACAACCTGGACCTGTCCTTCCGCATCCTGTTCATGATCATCATCGGCGGCGTCGGCTCAGTGCTGGGTTCCTTCCTGGGCGCGGCCTTTATCGTGCTGCTGCCGGTGGTTCTGAACATCATCGCACACGGCCTGGCGCTGCCCACCACTGTGGCATCGAACCTGGAGCTGATGGTATTCGGTGCCCTGATCATTTTCTTCCTGATCGTGGAACCCCATGGTCTGGCGCGTTTGTGGCAAATCGGTAAAGAGAAACTCCGCCTGTGGCCTTTCCCGCACTGAGCGGCAACTATAAAACTGGAGACATCACATGAAATCGTTCGTACTTGGCATTGCCGTAGCAAGCAGCATCGCCGCCAGCAGCGCGTGGGCGCAACCAGCCGAGCAATTCGTCGCCCTGCCCTCCTATCGCGTCGGCCCTTATGCGGCTGGCGGCTCCGGCTTTTACGGCGGCATCATCGACTACTTCAACCTGGTCAATGCCAACGGCGGCGTCAACGGCGTGAAAATCAGCTGGGAAGAATGCGAGACTGAATACAACCCGTCGCGCGGCGTCGAATGCTACGAGCGCCTGAAAACCAAGAACGGCGGCGCCACCGTCGTCGAGCCGCTGTCCACCGGTATCGCTTACGGCATCCTGGACCGCATCCCGCAGGACAAGATCCCGATGACGACCCTGGGCTACGGCCGCTCCGACGCAGCCAACGGCAAAGTCTTCCCCTATGTCTTCCCGTTGATCTCCAACTACTGGAGCCAGGCTGCCGCAATGGTGAAATACCTGGGCGACAAGAGCGGCGGCATGGATAAGCTGAAAGGCAAGAAAATCGTCCACCTGTACCACGACTCCGCCTTCGGCAAGGAGCCGCTGCCGGTGCTGGAAGCGATGTCCTCGCAGTATGGCTTTGAGCTGATCAAGATCCCGGTCGCGCCGCCAGGCAGCGAGCAGCAGTCGCAATGGCTGCAGATCCGCCAGGCCAAGCCTGATTACGTGATCCTGTGGGGCTGGGGCGTGATGAACTCCGTGGCGATCAAGACCGCGCAGCGCAACGGCTTCCCGCGCGAGAAAATGCTGGGCGTATGGTGGGCCGGCTCCGAAGAAGACACCGTGCCATCGGGGGACGCGGCCAAGGGCTACACCTCGATGACCTTCAACACGCCAGGCAATTACCCGCTGCTGGATGAACTGCGCAAGAAAGTCTACGCCGGCGGCAAAGGCAACCTGGCCGACCAGTCGCGCATCGGCTCCGTCTACCACATGCGCGGCCTGACTGCCGGCGTGATGTATGTAGAGGCGATGCGCACCGCTCAGGAAAAATTCGGCAAGGGCAAGCCAGTCAACGGCGAACAGCTGCGCTGGGGCCTGGAGAACCTGAATATCGACGAGGCGCGCCAGAAGGTCCTCGGCGTCCACAATATGTTCCCGACCGTGAAGACTTCCTGCGACGACCATGAAGGCTCTGGCGCCGTGAAAGTCCAGCAGTGGGACGGCAAGGCCTGGAAGGCTGTCACGCCGAATTGGGTGGTGGGCGACAAAGTCCTGCTGCGAAAGCTGGTGGATGAATCGTCCGGCAAATACGCTGCCGAGAAAAAGATCACGCCTGCCTGCCTGAAGTGAGAAGCCAATGAGCTACCTGTCAGTAAATAACATCGAGGTCATTTACGACCACGTGATCCTGGTGCTGAAAGGCGTGTCGCTGCAGGTCCCGCAGGGCAAGATCGTTGCCCTGCTGGGCGCCAACGGCGCCGGCAAGTCCACCACGCTGAAAACCATCTCGACCCTGCTGCGCGGCGAACGCGGTGATGTCACCAAGGGAGAGGTGCAATTCAAGGGTGAACGCATCGACCAGCTCACGCCCAATGAGCTGGTCAAGCGCGGGCTGTCGCAGGTCATGGAAGGCCGTCACTGCTTCGGCCACCTGACCATCGAAGAGAATTTGCTGACGGGGGCTTATACGCGCAGTGCATCGCGCGGCGAGATGAAGGAGTCGCTGGAAAAAGTCTACCACTACTTCCCCCGCCTGCGCGAACGCCGCAATAGCCAGGCGGGCTACACGTCCGGCGGCGAACAGCAGATGTGCGCCATTGGCCGCGCGCTGATGGCCAAGCCTTCCATGATCCTGCTGGACGAGCCTTCGATGGGCATCGCTCCGCAGATAGTGGAAGAGATTTTCGGCATCATGAAAGACCTGAACACCAAGGAGAACGTCTCTTTCCTGCTTGCGGAGTAGAACA
>JBCNOX010000286.1:0-6706 GCA_039593645.1 Pseudoduganella sp. | reverse complement strand
GCCGGGCTTCCTGGCGGTGGGCATGGCGCTGCGTTCGCAGGCTGGTATCGATACGCTGGAGCGTGGCCTGAAGCTGCCGGCTGCCACGAAGTCGCAGGAACACCTGCGCAGCTATGCGCAGCAGGCGTTGCGCCGTACGCAGCAGAAATTGCTGTCGCAGGTGCTGGCACGCGCGACCAACGGGCATGATGCGGTTGAGGCGGTTGAACTGGTGACCTGCACTCTCGGCCTGTCCGGCTATCCAGTCTCGGCGGACCTGGAGCAGGCGATGCTGGATGTGTGGGCGTTGTCGGAGGCGGTCAATGCCGTCGCCCTGGCAGCCTGAAACCGGTAACCCAGCGGCCGCCGCGTAACAGTGTCAGACCCTGCGGGTCTGACACTGGTTTACCGGTTTTGGCTGAGCAGAAACTAACAGCAACAGAATGTCAGACACCCAATCCCTCCCTTCCGCAGTCCGCGCCCTCGCTGAAGCCGACTTCAGCGCGGTAGCCAACATCTTCACGAAAGCCGGCTTCCAGGTAGGCCAGCCCGCCGACGGCATCCTCACCATCCGCAGCCAGCACCCCGGCCGTCCCGCCGTCCTGGTCTCCGTCGGCGTGCACGGCGACGAAACCGGCCCAATCGAACTGGTCGCCTACCTGCTCGACGCCCTGGCGCAAGAACCCCAGGCGCTGCAAGTCGACCTGATGCTCTGCGTCGGCAACATCGGCGCCATCCGCCAGGCCAAACGCTTCATCGACGCAGACCTGAACCGCATGTTCCGCGCCGAACGCGGCACCCTGGCCGGCACTGCCGAAGCCGCGCGCGCCGACGTGATGATCGCCGCCACCACCGAGTTCTTCGCCAACGCCGGCAAAGAGCGCTGGCACCTCGACCTGCACACCGCGATCCGCCCGAGCGTCTACCCAACCTTCGCCATCGTCCCCGACCTGATCGCAGACGAAGCGAAGCAGCAGCTTATCGGCTGGCTGGGCGAAGCCGCCATCGGCGCCATCATCATGAACCCATCTTCGGCAGGCACCTACAGCTACTACAGCGCCGAACACCACGCCGCTGCCGGCACCACGATTGAACTGGGCCGTATTGGCACCCTGGGCCAGAACGACCTCACGCAGTTCGAGGACGCCAAGCTGGCCCTGGACCGCCTGCTGCGCGGCAAAGCCCCGGCGCAAGCCGCCAGCGAACCGCACGTGTTCAAGGTGGCCCAGAACATCATCAAGCTGAGCGACAATTTCAAGATGGCCTTCGGCAAGGAGACGCAGAATTTCACCTCCCTGAAGAAGGGCGACGAAATCGCGCGTGACGGCGACACCGTCTACACCGTGCAGCACGACGAAGAGCTGGTGGTTTTTCCCAACCCCGACGTCCGCATCGGCCTGCGGGCTGGAATGATGGTCACGCGCGTGAATTAAGGGATTGCGCTACACTTCCCGGACACTCACCGGAAAGGAGTAGCGCATGTCCCTGTCCATGTATAAAGTCTCCGCGCCTGTTTTCGTGCGCGGCCTGAACGTGATGGCAAGCCTTCTGCGCAAGGCGCAGGCCCACGCCGAAGAAACCGGCAAAGTCCCGGAAACACTGCTGTCGGCCCGCCTGGCCGACGACATGCTGCCGCTCACCGCCCAGGTACAGCGCGCCAGCGATACCAGCAAACTTTCCATCGAACGCCTGAGCGGCATCGCCGCGCCGAAATTCCCCGACAACGAAGCCAGTTTCGAGCAGCTGCAAGAGCGCATCGCGAACACGATCGCCTATATCGAGAGCGTGGGGGAGGAGCATTTCGCGGACAGCGAAACGCGGGAGGTGGCACTAAGTTTCGGCAGCTTCAAGCCAACCTTTACTGGCGAGAGCTATCTGCTGACTTTTGCGCTGCCGAACTTCTACTTCCATGTCGTGACGCTGCACGACATCTTGCGGAACCAGGGCGTCAAGATCGGCAAGATCGACTACCTGGGTCCTTACGAAGGTTAAATGCTGACGTGCAGCGCATAGGTTGCCGCCATGGTCAGCAGGAGCACGCCCACTGAGAACGCTTTCGTTGGGTTGAAGCGGGACGAAACGGTCGGGATTTTGCGGTACATATCGGGCTCCTTCTCAGTAGCGGTTTTGCATGCTTCGCAGGTTATCAATGCATGCCGCGCCAAGCTAGGCGTAAGCCTGTATCAATAGTAAGAACATGTAACATGAGCCATTTATTCTCCTCTTACGCGCTGGGCCGGATCGAACTCGCGAATCGCATCGCCATCGCGCCCATGTGCCAGTATTCTGCCAACGACGGCCTGGCAACCGATTGGCACATGATCCACTACGGCCACCTGGCGCTATCCGGTGCCGGCTTGCTGATCCTGGAGGCGACGGCCGTTTCGCCGGAAGGCCGCATTTCGCCGGCCGACCTGGGATTGTGGTCCGACGAGCACCAGCAGGCGCTGGCGCCGATCGTGCGCGCGATCCGCCGCCATTCGTCAATCAAGCTTGCCGTGCAGCTTGCGCACGCCGGCCGCAAGGCATCGAGCGCGCCGCCGTTCGAAGGCGGGCAGGCGCTGGCGCCGGGGCAGGGCGGCTGGCAGACGGTTGCCCCATCCGCGCTGCCGCATGGGGCCAGCGAACCTGCGCCGCAGGCGCTTGACGACGCCGGCCTGGCCAAGGTCAAGGCAGATTTCGTGAGCGCCGCGTTGCGGGTGCATGCCCTCGGCATCGAAGCGGTCGAGCTGCACGGCGCCCACGGTTACCTGCTGCACCAGTTCCTGTCGCCGCTGGCCAACCAGCGCAGCGACCAGTACGGCGGCTCGCTGGAAAACCGCATGCGCTTTCCGCTGGAGGTATTCAACGCGGTGCGCGCCGCGCTGCCGCGCGAAATGGCGGTCGGCATGCGCGTGTCGGCCTCTGACTGGGTGGAAGGTGGCTGGGATATCGAGCAAAGCGTGGCGCTGGCGCATCAACTGAAGCAGTGCGGTGCTGACTTTATCCACGTATCCAGCGGCGGCGTCCCGCCGCTGCAGCAAATTCCGCTTGGCCCAGGCTACCAGATCCAGTTTGCGCAGCGCATCAAGGCCGAAACGGGCATGCCAACCATTGGCGTGGGCCTGATCACCGAGCCGCTGCACGCCGAAGCGATCATTGCCAGCGGCCAGGCCGACATGGTGGGCCTGGCGCGCGCCATGCTGTACAACCCGCGCTGGCCGTGGCATGCGGCAGCCGCCCTGGGGGCCCAGGTTGCTGCACCGCCGCAGTACTGGCGCTGCCAGCCCCGGGAGATGAAAAACCTGTTCGGCGATACCCGCCTAGGCCAGCGCTAAGTCGGTATGAAGTTGGCTCCCTGCGTGGGGCGCCCGCCACGGTTGCCATTCCGGCATCAAAATCCTTTAGGTACCGCAACTGCGAGGTCTTATAATCGTGGGGTTTTTTTGTCCTGAAGGATATGCCTGTGAATCAATCGCTGGTCCAGAAGCTGACCCGTACCAAGCCGGCCCCGGTGGATACGGATGCCGGCACGAGCCTGCACGGGGAGGGCCTTAGCCGCTCCATCGGGCTGTTTTCGCTGACGATGATTGGCGTCGGCGCCACGATCGGCACCGGTATCTTCTTCACCATGGTCGAAGCGGTGCCGAAAGCCGGCCCCTCCGTCGTGCTGTCCTTCCTGCTGGCGGCGCTGACCGCCGGCCTGACCGCGCTGTGCTACGCCGAATTGTCGTTCCGCGTGCCTGCCGCCGGTTCCGCCTACTCCTTTGCCTACCGCACGCTGGGCGAATTCATGGCCTTCATCGTCGCCTTCTGCCTGCTGCTCGAATACGGGCTGGCCGCCAGTGCGACAGCGATCGGCTGGTCGGACTACCTGAACAACTTCCTGGTCAATGCCTTCCACTGGCAAATCCCGGAAAACCTGCGTTCGCCGATGATCGTCTCGACCCCGAACGGCACGGTGTGGCATATGGATCACTTCAACCTGCCGCCGGTGATCCTGGTCGCGCTGTGCTGCTTCCTGCTGGTGCGCGGCGCCAAGGAGTCGGCCACCGCCAATGCGATCATGGTCATGATCAAGCTGGCAATCCTGATTTTCTTCTGCGCCGTAGCCTTCACCGGCTTCGACACCAATAACTTCACCCCATTCCTCAAGCAGACGCCGGGCGAATGGCTGCCGGGCGCCAGCGGCATTGCCGCCGCAGCGGGCACCGTGTTCTTCTCCTTTATCGGCCTTGACACCATCGCCACCGCCGGCGAGGAAGTGCGCAACCCCAAGCGCAACGTACCGATTGGCATCATCGCCGCGCTGCTGCTGGTGACCGTGTTCTACATGCTGGTTGCCATGGCAGCCATGGGCGCCCAGCCGGCGCATATGTTCGAAGGACAGGCCGCCGGCCTGTCCGTGATCCTGCAGAACGTCACTGGCAAGGCATGGCCTGCACTGGTGCTGTCCGCTGGCGCCGTCATTTCCGTATTTTCCGTGACCCTGGTGACCATCTACGGCCAGACCCGCATCCTGTACGCGATCGCCAAGGACGGCCTGGTGCCTAAGGCCTTCCAGAGCGTGAATCCGAAATCCCACGCGCCAGTCAGCAACACACTGATCGTCAGCGTGGTGGTGGGCATTGTGGCTGGCCTGGTCGATTCCACCTTCCTGTGGGATATGGTGTCGATGGGTACCCTGACCGCCTTCATCGTGGTGTCGATCGCCGTGCCGGTATTGCGTTCGCAGGAACGCGCAGCGGGCACTTACACCAAGGGCGGCTTCCGCGTTCCCTTCGGCCCTTACCTTGTGCCTGGCCTGAGCATCCTGGCCTGCGGCTACCTGATGATCAACCTGTCGCACGCGACCAAGGTGATTTTCACTATCTGGATGGTGGTAGCAGTGCTAACCTACTTCATCTACGGAATCCGAAACTCCAGGCTTAACAAGGTATAAACAATGCAGGCCAAAGCAATCGCCCACACAGCATTCCTGGCTACGGCCATAATCTCTGGGGCGGTTGCCCAGGCGGGGTCTCCCGGCTCCGCCATCCGCGACTATCGCTCGGTCGCAATCTCGCCAGCCGGCGACCGCGTGGTGTCGCTGGAAGCCATCGACACCGGCAACGGCAAGCGCCCCCACCCCACCGTGGTGGTGCGCGATGCTTCGACCGGCGCCATCATCGCCGAATTCGATCCCTGCTCCACATGCAGTTATGACAAGCCGTCCTGGTCACCGGACGGCAAAGCACTGGCCTTCATCGCCAGCGACAAGCGCGCCTCGTCGGCATGGCTGTACCTTGCAGCCGGCGGCAAGGCACGCGCCCTGGCCACGGTGCCGGGCGTCGCAAGCACCGCGCGCTGGTCGCCGGACGGCCATACGCTGTCGCTGCTCGCCACCGTCGGCGCGAAGAAGGAAACCGGCGCCACCGCAGCCGGCGCACGGCTGGTGGGCGAGATCGGAGCGGAAGAGGATGCGCAGCGCATCGCCACCATTCCAGTCGCTGGCGGTACCCTCAAGCTGGTGTCGCCCGCCGATACCTTCATCTACGAATATGACTGGACACCGGACGGCAAGGGCTTCATCGCCACCAGCGCCAAGGGTAATGGCGACAACAACTGGTGGCTCGCCAGGCTGTCCCACATCGACGCCGCCAGCGGAGCGCTGCGCATCGTGGCCAGCCCCGCCACGCAGCTGAACATGCCGCGGGTTTCGCCCGATGGCCGCACTGTGGCCTTCATCGGCGGCTTGATGAGCGACTTTGGTTCGGTCGGCGGCGACGTCTACACCGTGCCGCTGACAGGCGGCGAACCGGCCAACCTGACCCCGGGCTTTAAAGGCAGCTTCAACACGCTGGTGTGGCGCGGCAAAGGCTTGCTGGCAACCGCCCTGATGGGCGACAGGTCCACGGTTCTGGCGCTGGACCTGCAAGGCCAAAGCACGGTGCTGCGTTCCGTCGCCGCATCGACCGGCGCGGCCGATGGCCGCATGTCTTTCAGTGCAGACGGCAGCAAGGCTGCGGCGGCGCAGGAGGACTTTGAGCACGCAGCCGCAATTGTGGCCGGCCCGGTTGGCGCCATGCGCGTCATCACCGACGACAACGCCTACCTGACGCCGCAAGTTTCGGTGCAAAACATCAGCTGGAAGAACGAAGGCTTCAACGTGCAGGGCTGGCTGATCGGTCCGCGCAGCACGGTGCCGGGCAAGAGGTACCCGATGATCGTGCAGGTGCATGGCGGTCCCGCAGCTGCAGCCACGCCGCGTTACGTCGCGCCTGGCGAGCAGGGCAACCCGCTGCTGCGCGAGCTGGTGGAGAAGGGCTACTTCGCGTTCCTGCCCAACCCGCGCGGCAGCTTCGGGCAGGGCCAGGATTTCGCCCGCGCCAACCGCCGCGATTTCGGCGGCGGCGACTTGCGCGACATCCTCGCCGGCGTCGAAGCCGTAGCCGCCGCTGCGCCGGTCGACACCAATCGCATGGGGCTTATGGGCCACTCTTATGGCGGCTTCATGACGATGTGGGGTGTGACGCACTCGCAGCGCTTCAAGGCTGCCGTTGCCGGCGCCGGCATTGCGAACTGGATTTCCTACTACGGCCAGAACGGCATCGACCAGTGGATGATTCCATTCTTCGGTGCTTCCGCTTATGACGACCCGGCAATCTACCGCCAGCTGTCGCCGATCGAATCGATCAAGGTGGCGCGCACGCCGACACTGGTGTATGTGGGCGAGCGCGACGTCGAATGCCCGCCGGCGCAATCGATG
>JBCNOX010000285.1:0-6771 GCA_039593645.1 Pseudoduganella sp. | reverse complement strand
AACCAGCCAGTGCAGCAGTACCAGCCAGGTCGCGCTGGTGGCGAGGGAGGGCAGGATGCGCGGCTGCAGCTTGAGCTGGGTCAGGGTCAGGTCGACCGGTTGCATCAGGGGCCAGGCCAGCATCATCACGCCCAGGGCGCACAGCGCGAAGGCGGCGAGCCAGCGTACCAGGGAAGCCATATGCAGGCTGCCGAACAGCAAGCCGATACCGGCTGCTGCGCCGAGCAGGAAAAGGCCGGACCGTAGGGCCAGCAGATCGCAGGTGCCCAGCACCACCAGCACCATGCCCGCCCGCTTAAGGATGGGAATGTGCGCGTCCATTGGAGTATTCTAGCGTAACATTTTCGTTATGCCGGAAGGAAAGGAGACACCATGAAAAGCATCATTGCCGTGCTGTGTGCCGCGCTTGCGCTAGCCCTGGGCGGCTGCCAGAAACCGGAAGACAAGCGCATCGGCCCGGCGGAACAGGCCGGCCGCGAGATTGACAAAGCCGCCACCGTGGCCGGCCAGAAGCTGGACCAGGCGGCCAGCAAGGCGGAAGAAAAACTGGGCCAGGCTGGCGAAAAACTGGACCAGGCGGCCCAGCAGGCTGGCGAAAAGCTGAACAAGGCAACCGAGAAGATCGGCGAGAAAGTCGAGCAGGCCGGCAAGGAAATGCAGGAGTCGGCCCGCGAAGCGCGCAAGGAAAAGAACTAGTTTCCGGACTTGCTCTTCAGCGGTACCACGTTGGACGGCGGCGGCTCTTCGGGCATGCCGCCCAGCACCAGCGTCAGGTCGACAAAGCCGGCGCGCCAGGCCTGTTCCAGGTTCTGCTCGATGGCTTCCATCGAAGTCTGCTCGAAGTTGCTGAAGCCGCGCACGCCGTAGGCGCGGTTGCGGCCGTGGGCCTTGGCCAGGTACAGCGCCATGTCCACCAGGTTGACCGCGCGTTCCCACGGCAAAGGCACGCCGCCCGGCGCCAGCGGGAACGGCGCAAAGCCGACCGAGACGTTGACGTGGATCATATGGTCCTGGAACGGCACCGGCAGCGACGATACGCAGCTCAGGATGCGGCGTGCGATTTCGTCCACGCCGTTGCGCGGGATGGCCGGCAGGAAGGCCAGGAATTCTTCGCCGCCCCAGCGCACGATCATGTCGGTCTCGCGCAGCGCAATGCGCAGGCTCTCCGCAATCATTTTCAGCACCGCATCGCCGGCCGCGTGGCCGTAGGTGTCGTTGACGTGCTTGAAGTGGTCGACGTCCAGCAGGAACAGGGCGCCCACAATGTCTTCGCCGTTGGCGCCGCGCCGCTCCACCTGGTTATGCGTGCGCATGTATTCCTGGAAGTGGCGGCGGTTGTACAGCGCGGTGAGCGGATCGAGCGAGCTTTGCGCCTTCAGCTCCAGGTTCTTCACCTCGAGCTGTGCGTTGGCCTGGCGCACTTTGCGGTACAGCATGCCGACGATCACCGCGGCCAAGGCGAATACCACGGCCAGCAGCCACCAGATGCGCTGCTGCAGGCGGCGTGCCGTCAGCTCCGCGCCCTTGACCTGGTTCTCATGCGATAGCTGTTCGATCTGGCGCTTTTTCTTTTCGGTGTCGTACTTTTCCTGCAGCTCCCACATGGTCTTCTTGCGCTGCGATTCGAACAGTTCGTTCGAAATCTGGCGCTCGCGGTGGTAGGCCTCGACCGCACCCTGGTAGTCGCCCACGCGTTCCAATGCTTCGCCATACTCGGTCAGCAAGGCCTGCAGCTCCGGCTTGTCGCCGGTCTTTTCGTAATAGGCCATGCCTTGCGCGAAGGACTTCTTTCCTTCCGCGACCTTATTGGTGCCCATATAGGCCTGGCCGGCATTGATGCGCGCCGTGGCTTCGTTGGCGTCGTCGTTCGCCTCGCGTGATGCAGCCGAAGCTTCGTTGGCAAAGCGCAGCGCGGTCGGGAAATCGTGCAGCTTCAGGTTGATATCGGACAGGTTCACCAGCGTGGTGGCGATCATGCGCTTGGCGCCGATCTTGCGGGTCAGCTCCAGGTTGGCCAGCAGGGCGCGCATGCCGCGCTTGTACTGTTGCGTATCGACCGCCAGGCCGTATTCGGTGTTGTTGGCGATGGCCATGCGGCCCGGCGAATTCAGGGATTCCGATACTTCGAATGTTTCGCCCAGCGTTTCCCACGCTTTCTCGTACTCGCGCACCTGGGTGTAGAACAGGGTCAGGGCATTGAGTGCGCTGGCCAGCGGCACTTTGTCGTGTTCTACCTTGTGCGCCAGTTCCACCGCCGACTGCAGGCGGACCAGGGCCACAGGATAGTTTCCTTGTTCAGCGTAACTCTGGCCGGCAGTGATGGTGGACTGGACGCGCAGCACCATGTCGTTGGTGCTGCTGGCCAGCTTCTCCGCTTCAAAGGCCAGTTCGTGCGACAGCTGGCGCTCGTTCATCGCCGAGCGCACATAGGCCTTGGTCAATAAGCCTTTGGCGATGATGATCTTGTTGTCCTGCGCACGCCCGAAGTCATGCAGTTCTTCGGCCAGCGCCAGTGCGACGTCATACTTGCCAAGGCTGCGGTGAGTCAGGCTGAGCTGGGCCAGGAATTCGGCGCGGGTCAGGGGCGGGGCGGAGCGCGCCATTGGTTCCATCTGCTGCAACTGGACCAGGGCTTTTTCAGGGACGAAGCGCACCAGTTCCTTGATCTGGGCAATTTCACTGTCGAGCGGGGACTGGGCAAACGCAAGGCAGGGCGCAAGGAGGCAGGCGCCGGCCAAAGCTCGGAGGCGCTTGTAAATCGTCAAAACCGGAAAGCCTGGCAACTTGGGTCCTTGGGATCGCATGGGCAGCGTGTGCGATTCATTATATGCCTGTTGCAAGTGGGAAATCCGCAATACCGCTCACTATTTTCATGATAGACGTCCCGACTGTGGGGAAAATACAAGTGGAATTTCCAGTTGTGTAACTAGTTGCCACGGTTTTCCGCTGAGCCCTCGATTTTTGCCGTTCATCACATTTCTCGCGCATGCCAAGCTCGGGCTGGATAAAGTTTGCTCAACAACATACTTGAGGCGAAAACAATATGCTCGAACTGCGCAATGTCAGCAAAGCTTTCCGCGACCTGAAAGCGGTGGACGACGTTTCCTTGACACTTGGTAGCGGAGTTGTTGGGCTGGTTGGTCACAACGGCGCCGGCAAGACCACCTTGATGCAATTGTTGGCCACGCTGACGCGGCCGACCGCCGGCAGCATCCTGTTCGACGGCCAGGACATTGTGCGCAAACCCGATGCGATGCGGCGCCGCCTTGGTTTCCTGCCACAGGAGTTCGGCATTTATCCGAACCTGACGGCGCTGGAGTGCATGCAGTATTTCGCGGCGCTGAAAGGCGTGCGCGATCCGGCCCGCATCCGCCACCTGCTGGAACTGGTGAACCTGGCCGAACATTCGCACCGGCCCGCTGCTTCGTTCTCGGGCGGCATGCGGCGCCGCCTGGGCATTGCGCAAGCCTTGCTCAACGATCCAGACATCCTGATTGTGGACGAGCCGACGGCGGGACTCGACCCGGAGGAGCGCTTGCGCTTTCGCCGGCTGTTGTCTGAACTCGGCTTTGGCAAGCTGGTGATCGTGTCGACCCATATCGTGCCGGACGTGGAAAGCATCGCCGGCCAGCTGGCGATCATGCGCAAGGGCCGCCTGCTGGCGCTGGAAACGCCGGATGCCATCCTGCAGCGCGCGCGCGGCCAGGTCTGGCAAGCCAATGTGGATGCGGAAGACTACGAGGCGCTGCGCAGCCACTTCCACGTGCTGCAGGCGCAGCGCCAGGGTGGGCAGGTGCAGGTGCGCGTGGCGCATCCGGCGCAGCCGCTGCCGGGCGCGCAGTCGGTGGAACCGAGCCTGGAGGAAGCGCTGATGGCGCAGCGCTACGCCCTGTCCGAACCGCTGGCGGAGGCCGCATGAATGCCATCCGTATCATGGCGCTGCATGAAGTGCGTTTGCGGCTGCGCCGCCGGTCCACCCTGGTGGCGCTGCTGGCGGTGGCGGCCCTGTGCTGGCTTGGCATTTCCGATCCCGCCGATGGCATCACGCTGATGCTGATCGACGGCAAGCGGGTGCTGTACACCAGCCAGGCACTGGCCTTTGGCAGCGCGCATATCGCCGGGATGCTGCTTGGACTGGCAGGCTTCTACCTGGTACGGGGCAGGGTGGCGGACGACCTGCAAAGCGGCATGGGCGCAGTGATCGGCGCAACCGGCGCCGGCAATGGCTTGCTGGTGTTCGGGCGCTGGCTGGGCAGCGTGGCGTACCTGATGCTGTTCGTGCTCGCATACCTCGGTTCCACGCTGGCGCTGCATGCCTTGCGTGGCGAGGGACCGATCCAGCCGCTGGTCTATTTGCAGACTTATGCCTTGATGCTGCTGCCGGTTATCAGTTACGCGGCCGCTTGCGCAGTCCTGTTCGACAACATCGCCGCGCTGCTTGGCAAGCGCGGCGACGTGCTGTTCTTCTTCCTGTGGTGCCTGCAGTTCGGCGCCCTGGTCGGCGTGACCGAGAGCCCGGGCGCGTTGTGGCCGATGTTCCTCGATTTTTCGGGACTGTCGGTGGCCGTGACGGCCTTGCGCGAACATTTCGCTACGACTGAATTTGTACTGGGCCGGAGCGCTTTCGACCCTGCTGGCGCGACGCTGGTGATTCCGGAATCGTTGTGGACCCTCAAGGCCTGGGGCATCCGGGCCGTGACGCTGGCACTGTCGTTCCTGCTGTTGCTGCCGGCAACGCTGTTCTTCCATCGCTATTCGCCTGACCGGGTGCGGCCACGTTCTGCGCGCGGCAACCGCCTGCTGGCGCTGGCCGATCGCATGCTGCGTCCAGTGTCGGTGGCAGTGCGGCCCTTGCCCGGTCTGGCGATGCGCGTGCCGGGGTTTGCCGGCGAGGTGCTGGCGGAGGTGGCGCTGGTGCTGTCGATGTCGCCTTCCGCGGTGCTGGTGCTGGCCGCCGGTACCGTGGCAGCTGCGCTGGTCCCGCCCGGCGCGCTGCCGGGTGTGATGATTGCCGGCGTTGCCTGCTGGGGCGCGATCGTGTGCGGCATCGTGCCGCGCGACTGGCAGAACGGGGCGGACGCGATGACCGCTGCGCTGCCTGGTGGCGTGGCACGGCGCTACCTGCGGCAATGGGCGGCCAGCCTGGTGCTGGCCCTGCCGCTGGTGAGCGTGGCCTTGCGCTGGTCGATAGAGTCACCGGCGCGCGCCATGGCGGCGCTGGCGGGTGTGCTGGCGCTGGCTTCGGCCGCCAGCTTGCTGGGCGGCTTGACGCGCGGCTCACGGCTGTTCCTCGCGCTGTTCCTCTTTACCTGGTATATCGCGCTCAATTCGCCGAAGGAAGCGGCACTGGACATGGTCGGATTCAACGGGGCCGCCAACCTCGGCAGTGCCATCGCATGGGCGCTGGCAGGCTGCCTGGCGTGGACTGCCGGTTTTGTCCATAGCCGCTGGAGCCGCGTTTAGAATGCCTCCCAGTCGTCGCCCGCAGGCGTGGTGTGGCGGGCACCGGTTGCGCGCCGGGCCGCGGCCGGGCCTGGGGCTGCCGCGCGCGGGGGCTGCCGTTGGTCGCCGGGCGCGCGAGGCACCGGCATACGTGCCTGTGCCGGCGCCACCGTTGCGACTCCGGTGCGCGCGATGCCAGCTGTCCGCGCAGGCATCGCAGTGGCGCCAGCGCCGCCTTTCAAGCGGAACATGCTGACCGCCTGGGCCAGCGCCTGCGCCTGTTCCTGCAAGCTTTCCGCCGCCGCAGCGGCCTGTTCGACCAAGGCAGCGTTCTGCTGCGTCATGGTATCCATTTGCCCGATCGCCTGGTTCACTTCGCCGATACCGCTGCCTTGCTGCTGGCTGGCGCTGGTGATGTCCCCCATGATGCCCGCCACCTTGTGAACCGAGGCTACAATGCGCTGCATGGTGCCACCGGCCGCATCGACCAGCCGCCCGCCTTCCTCGACGCTCGACACCGAGGCTTCGATCAATTCCTTGATTTCCTTTGCCGCCGCAGCGCTGCGCTGCGCCAGGTTGCGTACTTCGGAGGCCACCACTGCAAAGCCGCGTCCTTGTTCGCCCGCCCGCGCTGCTTCGACCGCCGCATTCAGCGCCAGGATATTGGTCTGGAACGCGATGCCATCGATCACCCCGATGATGTCGCTGATGCGCGCCGAACTATCCTTGATTGCGCCCATGGTCGCGACCACCTGCGACACCACATCGCCGCCCTGTTCCGCCACATGGGCGGCATCGGCCGCGAGCTGGTTGGCCTGTTGTGCATTGCTGGCATTCTTCTGCACGGTGTCGGTCAGGTTTTCCATCGCGCTGGCAGTTTGCTCAAGCGATGAAGCCTGGGTTTCGGTGCGGGCCGACAGGTCGGCATTGCCAGTAGCGATCTCGCTCGTGGCAACTGTCATCTGGTCGGTGCTGCTGCGGATATTGCCGATCATCGTGGCCAGGTTTTCGTTGATGTGCTGCATGGCGAGCAGCAGTTGGCCGATTTCATCGCTGCGGTTGGTGTCGATAACCTGGCTCAGGTCACCGCCGGCGATGCATTCGGCAGTATCGATCGCCTGCTGCAGTCCGGAGTGGATGTAGCGGTAAGCAAACAGCAGGCACGCCACGGCCGCTATGACCGACATGGCTTGCAATGCCTGCGCCAGCAACTGGGCCCTGTCGAAGGCGGCGCTGGCAGCTGCCACCTCGGCGCTGGTGCGTTCGTCGAGCAGGGCCAGGAACTCGTTCACGGGCTGCATGATCCTGGCCTTGTTCTGGTGATAGGCC
>JBCNOX010000284.1:0-6781 GCA_039593645.1 Pseudoduganella sp. | reverse complement strand
AATGACCGCACCGGCCTGCTGTACTCGATCGCCAACGTCCTGACCAAATACAAGATCAACCTGCATACGGCCAAGATCATGACCCTCGGCGAGCGCGTGGAAGACGTGTTCATCGTCGACGGCCCTGCCCTGGCCAATGCCCGTACCCAGCTGCAGCTGGAAACCGACTTACTCGAAGCACTGAAAATCTGATGTCCGAAGAATTGTTACGCCTGTCCAAGCGCATGTCCGAACTGGGCCTGTGTTCCCGCCGTGAAGCCGATGAATGGATCGCCAAAGGCTGGGTGCGCGTGGACGGCAAAGTGGTGTCCGAACTGGGCACCAAGGTCTACCCAAGCCAGAAAGTCACCGTGGAGCGCCAGGCTGCCGCCGAACAGGCGCGCCGCGTCACCATCCTGATCAACAAGCCGGTCGGCTACGTCTCCGGCCAGGCCGAAGACGGCTACCAGCCGGCTGTGGTCCTGATCAAGCCGGAAAACCGCTGGGCCGAAGACCGCTCGCCGGAACGCTTCGACCGCAACCAGTTGCGCAGCCTGGTGCCGGCCGGCCGCCTCGACATCGATTCGGTTGGCCTGCTGGTGCTGACGCAGGATGGCCGCGTCGCCAAGCAGCTGATTGGCGAGAACACCAACGTTGACAAGGAATACCTGGTGCGCGTCGAGTACACCAAACCGGGCCGCCTGCCCGACAGCGATTTGCAGCGCCTGAACCACGGCCTGTGGATGGACGGCAAGCCGCTGCTGCCGGCCAAAGTACGCTGGCAGAACGACGACCAGCTCAGCTTCACCCTGCGCGAAGGCAAGAAGCGCCAGATCCGGCGTATGTGCGAGATGGTCGGCTTGCGCGTGGTAGGCTTGAAGCGCGTGCGCATCGGTCGTGTCAAACTTGGAAACTTGCCAGAAGGGCAATGGCGCTACCTCAGCCCGGACGAGCGTTTCTGAGTCGGCATCGACGCAACAGTAAAGCAGGGTTCATTGCCGTTTAGCAAGCGCTGGGCGGCAGAACGCGGTAAAGTACTGGCGTCCTCTCCTAAAAAACGAGAACCTGAGCTGTGAACGATCCAATGCCAAACGACTTCCGCAAGGGGCCGCCCCGTCCACAAGACGCGGTGGAACCGATTGCCGCGGGGTCACATCCGCACGATATCGTGGACCCTGATGAAATCGGCGACGCGCTGGCGGCGCTGGCCGATGCGGGCGACGCGATCTCCATCTACCACCGTGACAGCAGCGAAGCCGTGATGGCCCGCTTCCTGTCGGTCGACCCCGAACTGCCGCACTTTGTCATCCAGCTCAATGAAGGCTCGGCCCTGCCGCCTGGCGAATGCACGTTTGTCGCGTGGCTGCGCGGCGCCAAGTTCCAGTTCAAGCTGGATGATCCGCACTGGAATGCCTTGCCGGAGCAGCCAACGCTGATCCCGGCGCAATTCCCCGAACGCTGCCAGGTCCTCAACCGCCGCGCCGCGCCGCGCCTGGAAACCCCGCTCGGTACTTACCACACGGCCTCATTTGTCCTGAATGGCAAGCCATACGAGCTGCAGCTGTACGACTTCGCAGTCGGCGGCGTCGGCATGCGCTGCCCGCCGCGCGATGCCGTCGGTCTGCACGTCGGTCGCCGGCTGCAGCGCGTGCGCCTCGACATGGGTCCCGGTTCAGTGCTGATCTGCGACCTGGAGATCCGCCTGGCGCGCCACTTCCGCTCCTTCCTGCTCGGCGAGCAGGTGCAGATTGGCTGCCAATTCCAGAACCTGTCGCCGATGATGCAGGACGAGCTGCATCGCATCCTCGAGCGCCTCAACGCCGGCCGCAAGCAGCAGCGTTAAGCTTTCACCGGTAGCCGCACCGTCACGCACAAGCCCATGCTGCCGGCAGCATCCAGACCGATGCTGCCGCCATGCTGGCGTGCCACCGCCAATGCGATGGCCAGCCCAAGCCCGCTGCCCGCCTGCACCTGACGCGGGTCGCGGAAGAAGCGGTCGAACACCCGCTCGCGCAATTCCGGCGCGATGCCTGGCCCCTGGTCGCTGATGCGCAGCACGGCCTGGCCATCGGCACGCCGCACATCGACCAGCACTTTGCCATGGCCCGGACTGTACTTGATGGCGTTGTCGAGCAGGTTATCGACCAGCGACACCAGTCCTTCCCGGCGTCCGGACAGGCAGATGCCTTCCTCGCCACTCATCTCCAGCTCAACGTCCCTGGCGTCGGCAATGCCGGCCAGCGCCGCCATCCGCTCCTGCACCAGCGCGTCGAAGCAGATCCGCTCATGCTCGTCGCCGCTTGTCGCGTCGCTGCGCATCAGCCGCAGGAGCTGGCTGACCAGCCGCGTGGCGCGCGCATTACCGCTGACAATGCCAGCCAGCAGTTGCTGCTGGCGCGGGTCGCTTGCCTGCTGCTGCAGCGCTTCCACATTCACCCGCATGGCAGCCAGCGGGGTGCGCAGCTCGTGCGCCGCGTCGGCAATGAAGGCGCGCTCCCGCTCGGCGCTGTCGCTGACGCGTGCCAACAGGGCATTGATCCGGCTAAACATGACGACCAGTTCGCGCGGGCGCCCATCAACCGGCAAAGGCCGCAAATCCTGCGGCCCGCGCGTGGCCAGGTCGGCCATGGCCCTGGTCCAGGGTCCTTGGGCCAGCCGGATCGACAGCCAGGCCGGCAAGATCAGGAAGGGAAAGCTGATCAGCAAGGGCAGCAACAGCGTACCGCGCGAGGCCAGCCGCAGGAAAATGTTGACGCCATCGGCAGGCATGATGCCGGTGATGCGCACGTCCGAGTGCCGCGACTGCACCGTCCGCGCGCGCCATGTGTTGCCGCCGCTTTCGAACAAAGGCAGCTCGCCGGGCGCGCCAGCTCTTGCCCCGGCAGGCACCTCTGCGGAGCGGTACAGGACCCCCTGGCCGTTTTCGACGATGAAGCTAGGACCAGGGAAGGCAGTCATGTCGACGCCAGCCATATCGCGCAGTGCCATTTCCACTTTACGTATCGACTCCCGCATCTTGGCCGGGTCGGCCAGTTCATTCTCTGCGACAGTGATGAGCGCCTGATAAGTGGGCTCGAGCTCCAGCGTGACCTTATCCCGTGTTGAGTCATGCACGACGTACGCCAGTGCCAGGAGCCACAGCAGGCACAGGACGAACATCTGCGCCATCAGCAGGCGCGCCACCATGCTGTGCGCAAGCAGCCGCCGCCAGTGCTTGCGGATCACCGCTCGACCTCGCGCTGGTCGATCACATAGCCCACGCCACGCACGGTGCGTATCAGTCCTTCCCCGACCTTGCGGCGCAGGTTGGCCATATGAACGTCCAGGGAATTGCTGGCGTTCGCCTGCGCACCCGGCAAGGCCTGTTCCTCCAGGCCGCGCCTTGTTACCACCCGGTCGGCACGCATCATCAGGATGCGCAGCAGTTCGTATTCGCTGGCGGTAAGATCGACCAGGCGGCCATGGATCGTAACGCGTCGTGTTGGCGCATGCAGCACGATGCCGCGCAGCTCGAGCGTTTCGCCGTCAAAGCCATAGCTGCGGCGTGCCAGCGCGCGCACCCTTGAGAGCAGCTCCGCCAGCTCGAATGGCTTGACCAGGTAGTCGTCCGCGCCGGTATCCAGGCCCAGCAAGCGCTCGGACAGCGCATCGCGTGCGCTCAGGATCAGGACCGGCACGCCTTCCCGCTTGTGCCGCAAGCTTGCCAGCAACCCCATGCCATCACCATCCGGCAGCCCCAGGTCCAGCAGCAGCAAGTCAAAGCCGCGCTGCTCCAGCTGGTTCTGCGCATCGGCCAGCTGCCGCACCCAGGTGACGTCCATGCCCTTGTCGGTCAACGCAATGCGAATGCCGTTGCCGAGGTCCATGTCGTCCTCAATCAGAAGTATCTTCATGCCCGCCATTTTAAGCAGAACTACCTGAAGGAAGCATGAAGATGCGCTTTATCCAATCTTCATGCAGCGCTGGGAAACTGCCGCCTCCATCACTTTTCAGAACAAGTCATGAAACTACCAATCTCAATCCTCTTCCTGGCATGCTGCACCGGCGTTCAAGCACAGGAGAACACGCTTACCCTGGGCGGCGGCCTGGCCGCCGCATCGCGCTACGCCGGCTCGGAGCAAATGCAACTTGCCCCTGTCATTGTGATCGACTACCAGCTGGCCAACGGCTTATACGCCAGCAGCATGCGCGGGCTCGGCTACGGCACCGCGCTGGGAGGCCTGTCGCTGGACGCTGCGCTGGGCGTGCGCGGGGAGCGCCTGGAGAAGAACGACTCCAGCGTGGTCGGCAGCCGTGGCAGCACCGAGTTGCGGGGCATGGGCGACGTGAAGGCTAGTGCCACGGCCAACCTGCGCGCCGGCTACGGTATTGTGCCGGGCCTGGTGCTCGGCGCCAGCGCATCGCTGCCGCTGTCGCACAAGGAGAATGGCAAGACGGCAGGTGTGGGAATCACTGGCGTACTGCACGAAGACAAGACCGACAAAGTAGCGCTGTCATTGAGCGCGAATTTCGCGGACGCCAGATATATGCAGACCTACCATGGCGTGACCGCATCACAAGCCTCGCGCACAGGCCTCAAGCAGTTTACGCCGAAGGCAGGCATGTACGAAGCGCTGCTGAATTTCGCCTGGGAGCACCAGGTGGATCAGAACTGGACGCTCACCGGGATGCTGGGCTCCAGCACGCTGGTGCGTGAAGCGGCGCGCAGCCCGCTCACGAAGCGCAATACTGCGCCAACGGCCGCCTTCTACGCCAGCTACCGCTACTAAGGCTCGCTCAGAGTACGTCGAGCGGCGTTGCACGGCGCGGAGGCGCAAACGACTTGTCCAGCACTGCCAGGTCTTCCTGGTCGAGGCGCAGCGTCATCGCCGCCGCGTTGGCGCGCACGTGCGCTTCGCTGACCGCTTTGGGAATCGGCATTACGCCGTCCTTGCGCAACAGCCACGCGAGCGCGATTTGCGCGGGCGTGGCCTGGTGACGCGCAGCGACAGCTTGCAGCGCTGGCTCGGCCAGCAAACGCTCCTGCTCCTTGCGGCTGGATTCCAGCGGAGAATATGCCATCAACAGGATGCCGCGCTCCTGGCACCAGGGCAGCAATTCCCATTCGATGCCGCGCCGGCGCAGGTTGTACAGCACCTGGTTGGCTTCGATGGCATCGCCGCCAGCCATTGCGGTGGCGGCTTTCATTTCCGCGAGGTCGAAGTTGCTGACCCCGAACTCATGGATCTTGCCGGCCTGTTTCAAGGCCGTCAGCCCTTCCAGCGTTTCGGCAAAGGGGATGCTGCCTGGCCAATGCAGCAGGTACAGGTCGATATGATCGACCTTCATGCGCTTCAGGCTTTTCTCGCATGCTGCAACCACGCCCTTGCGCGATGCATTCTGCGGCAGCACTTTGCTCACCAGGTAAGCTTCGCTGCGGCGGCCGGCAATGGCTTCGCCAACCACCTTCTCGGCGCCCCCATCGGCATACATTTCGGCCGTGTCAATCACCGTCATGCCGAGGTCAAGCCCCAACTGCAGGGCGCGCACTTCGGCCGCCTTGTCGGCAGCCCGCTCGCCCATATTCCACGTACCCTGCCCGATTCTGGATAGCGTCATGGCCACACTCCGGAAGTGTTGCGTCAAGCCTCAATGGCGCTGGCCGACTTTGCGGACCAGCGGTACAACCCTACAACGACCGCAGCAGCTACAGCCAACGCGATCAGCATGGTGGTCGCCTCGCTCATGCTATTGGCGATCGCCAGCGGTTCGCCTTTATTGGTCAGCACGATCAGGCCGGCCAAGGCGACGTTGAACAGGCTCTCGCCAACAATGAAGCCCGACATCACCAGCACGCCAAGGCGGGAAGCGGCTTCGCCGTGCTTCTTGCCGCGCATTGCGCGCTCAAAGAAATAGCCGCCAATGGCGCCTACCACCACGGGCGAAGTCACCGCCGACGGCAGGTAAATCGCCAGGCCAACGCCCAGCGGCGCGCAGCTGTATTTGCGGTTGCTCGACTTTTTCAGGATGAAGTCGAGTGCCACCAGGGCCAGGCCGATCAGGGCGCCATAGCCGATCAAGTCCCATTTCAGGTCGCCGCCAATCACGCCTTTGGCGAGCGTGGAGATCAGGGTCGCCTGCGGCGCCGCCAGCGGCTGATCGGAAATCGCATTGGCATTCGGTGCGCCGGCAAAGCCGTTCGCATGGTTCAGCAATTCCAGCACGGGAGGAACGACGCACGATCCGGCGAAGACACCGATGATCAGGGCAACCTGCTGCTTCCACGGTGTGGCGCCGACCAGTTGGCCGGTCTTCAGGTCCTGCAGGTTGTCGTTACCGATCACGGCGACAGCCAGCACCACGGTGGTGACGAACAGCGCGAACGCAATCAGCGCCTGGGCGGTATCCGGGCCCATGATTTCGCGGCCTACCCAGCCTACGGAAGTGGCGGCGCCGAGGATCGACAGGATCGCCAGGCCGGAAACCGGCGAGTTGGAAGAACCGATCAGGCCGGCCATGTAGCCGCAGACCGCGGCAGCCAACATGCCGGCAATCAGGATGTAGCCAATGCCAACCACGACCAGCGGGGTCGAAATCGAGGACAGCGGGCCGCCCGACAGGAAGGAGGACAGCAGCCAGCCGGCAGGCACCATCGACAGCAGCGTCACCAGGCCGACGATGAAGATCGGCAGGTCTTTGTCTTCGCGCGGTACATCGGCGCCGCCAGCCTTGGCTTGACGCGCAGATTCCATCGCCGATTTCAGGCCGCCCACGACCGGCTTGGCCAGGGTCGCCAGGGTCACGATTGCGGCGGCGCCAATGG
>JBCNOX010000283.1:0-6790 GCA_039593645.1 Pseudoduganella sp. | reverse complement strand
CTCCCTGGCAGCGCCAGAGACGATGGAGGAGTGGCGGGACGTGGTGTGGCGCGATTTCACCCGCATCGCCAAGCTGCCGAAGGAGTTGCGCAACGAGACGATGTACGGAATGCTGCTGGCGCCGGAATGTCCGCTGCCGCAAGTTGAAGTCCACGAACTGCTGGCGAAGATTCCGGCCAAGCAGTTGACAGCGCCGCTGCGCCTGGCAGCGTTCAAGCTCTCTCCAAGGAGCCTGCTCCAGCTGCCAATGCAATTCGACCTGCAGCATGAATACGAAGCGTGTTTCCTCGGACTGGATGACCCGCGGCCGTATGCCGCGGAGATTCCGGCGCAGTTCATGAGCGAGGTCATGTCGAGGCACTTGTCCGCCACGGGCAGCGTCGATACTGCCTGACCGGCCTACGCCTGGCGGCGCACGATGTAACTGTCGATATCGAAACGCCGCGTAATGTGGCGATAGTGGAAGGTAAAGCCCGGCCATATCACCAGGTTGCGGCCGCGCGAGTCGAGGTACCAGCTCTTGCAGCCGGTGTGCCAGACGGTTCCCTTGAGCTTCTGCTGCAACTTCCGGTTGTAGGCACCCTGCACCGCCGGCTTCACCTCGACCGAATGCAGGCCGTCACGCAGCATCCGGCGCACGCCATCCACGGCGTAACGCACGCCGGATTCGATCATGTACACCATGGAGTTGTGGCCCAGCAGCGTGTTCGGCCCGGTAATCATGAAGAAGTTGGGGAAGCCGGCCACGGTGGCGCCCTTGTAGGCGCCGGCGCCCTGCTCCAGCGCTTGAGCGAAGCTGCAGCCGCCACGGCCGCGCAGCTCGATCGGGCCGTAGGCATGTTCGACGTCGAAACCGGTGGCGTATATGATCACGTCGACCGGGCGCTCTTCGCCGCTGCCGGTGACGATGCTGTGTTCGCGCACCTCGCGGATGCCGTCTTTCAGCACTGCGACGTTGCGCTGCGCCAGCGCGGGAAAGTAGTCGTTGGTCAGCAGCACCCGCTTGCAGCCCAGCGTGTAGTCCGGCACCAGCTTGGCGCGCAATTGCGGGTCGGTTACCTGGCGCTTCAAATGGCGCAAGGCTTGCCATTGCATGATCTTCGCCAGCACCGGCAGGAAGATGAACAGCACCAGGCGTGACTCGAACTGGACGTAGTGCTTGGCGCGATACAGCAGCTGCAGCGGGCGCACGCGGTCCAGCAGCCATTGCTCGACGTGCGTGACGGCGCGGTCGGGGCGCGGCAGCACCCAGTGCGCGGTGCGCTGGTAGTGGTCGAGCTGCTGCGCCAGCGGCTGGATCTCGGGCACGAACTGCACGGCGCTGGCGCCGCTGCCGATTACCGCCACGCGCTTGCCGCGCAAATCGATACTGTGGTCCCATTGCGCCGAGTGGAAGGACCGGCCGCGGAACCGCTCGGCGCCGGCGAAATGCGGCACGCTTGGCCGGCCCAGCAGGCCGATGGCGAAGATCACCGCACGAGCCGTCATCGCACCCTGGCTGGTAGTGATCTGCCAGCGGCCCGAGGCTTCGTCGAATTGCGCAGATTGCAGGGCCGTTCCTAAACGCAGGTGAGGTTCAAGGCCGTGGTCGTGCACCACGCGCTGGGTATATGCCAGCAGTTCGTCCTGGCGCGGGAACAGGCGGCTCCAGTGGGCGTTTTGCGCGAAGGAGAACGAATACAGGTGGCTGGGAATGTCGCAGGCCGCGCCGGGATAGGTGTTGACGCGCCAGGTGCCGCCAAACACTTCATCCTTTTCCAGCATGACGAAATTGTCGATACCAGCTTCCTTCAGCTTGATTGCGCTGCAGATGCCGCCAAAGCCGCTGCCCACGATCACCACGTCGTAATCCATTGCCGCCCCCAGGATGGTTTGGCAGACTATAATTTTGCATTAATAACAAGTCAATATGGAGGCACGGATGTTCTTTCTGTACGCACTGGGTGGCGTGGCACTGGCACTCGCAGCGGCGGACCGGCTGTTGCCGGGCCCGGTAGCGCGGGCCTCGCTCGCGCTGGAGCGCAAGCGTTCCGGGCTCACGCTGCGGCAGGCTTCCCTACCCTACCTCGAGGGTGGTTCGGGCAGCGAAGTACTGCTGCTGGTGCACGGCTTTGCCGGCGACAAGGACAACTTCACACGGATTGCGCGCTTCCTGACACCACACTACCGTGTGATCATTCCCGACCTGCCGGGCTTTGGCGATGCGCATCGAGATCCATCCGCGAAGCACGATATGGCGACGCAAGTAGAAAACCTGCGTGCCTTCATGGCGGAGTTGGGCGTACAGCGTTTCCACATGGGCGGCAATTCGATGGGCGGCTTCATCGCCGCCGAATATGCGGCGCGCTACCCGCAGCAGGTCGCGAGCCTGTGGCTGCTGGCTCCCGCCGGTACTGAAGAAACGCTTGAATCACCGGCCTTTCAGCAATATCTGGCCGGCGGCGGCATGCCGCTGCTTGTGCCGCAACGGCGCGACTTCAACAACTTGATGGCCGCATGCATGGCGAAGCCGCCGTTCTTTCCTTACTCGCTGAAGCAAGTCCTGGCGCGACGTGCCGTGGCGGACTACGGGTTGCATTGCAAGATCATGAAGGAACTGGTCGGTTCACCTCACCTGAGTGCTCCAATCGAAACCCCGGCACTGATCGTTTGGGGCAGCGAAGATCGCATCCTCAGTCCTAAAGGAGCCTTCGCGACCAAGGCACTGATGCCAAACGCCAGACTGGTGATGATGGAGGGCGTTGGGCACTTGCCGATGCTTGAAGCCACGCGCCGTGCGGCAAGCGACTTCCTGGACTTCCAGCTTATGCTGGGCGGCCAGTCAGGGCAAAGGCGCGTGTCCGCTTGAGGAATTCGTTGAACTGGGTGGCGTGCTCGGGGAAGCGCTCCTGGCCTTCGGCGAAGATGGCCGCCGCCTCGTCGAGATGCCCCAACTTCATCAGGCATTCGCCCTTGCAGAAGAACGCGGACATGCCGTCTGGATTGAGGTAGAGGGACTCGTCCAGGTCGCGCAGCGCTTTTTCATAAAGGCCCAACTCCATGAAGGAGAAGGCCCGCTTGTCCAGCGCGTCCGTGTAAGCTGGATAGAGTTCGATGGCCTTGCCGTACTCGTTGATGGCTTCGATGCTGCGGCCTTCGGCGGCATGCACGCCGGCGCGCTCGAAGTGTTCAGTAGCGGTGCGCATGATGGCGCCGGCATCCTGCCCTGTCAGGCGGACATAGAGTTCGAAGTCCATGTACTTCAAACCTTGCAGCTCACGCGCGGCGGCCGGCTGATTACCGGCCAGCTCCCAGCCTTCAGCCAGTGAAGCAGCAGCACGCGGCGCGTGCGCCATGCGTACAGCGGCATGCGCCAGCGCATCCAGCGTGGGCTTGCGGCCCGATGGCTCATAGGTCAGGCAATGCGCAGTCGTGCCTTCGACAGCAAATACCTTGAGGGCGGACCAGGATTTGCCGTCAGCCGTCGGCTGGACGAGCACATCCCCTGCCTTCACGACGAGTTGCTGGCTGGGTTGGAAGTTTCCCGCTGCCCTGGCGCGCGAGGCGCCAAGGGCAGCGAAGAAGGCGGTAATGGTCTTGAGCATGCACAGGAGTGTACATGCTTTTTTGGCAGGGGATTACTGGTTGGCGTAGGCCGTCAGGCGCGCGTCGATGCAAGGCTGCAGGTCGGCCGGAGAGCTGATGTTCATGCCCAGGTCGTTCAGCAGGCCATCCTTCAGGCCGTAAACGAAACCATGGACGGTCAGTTCCTGGCCGCGGTCCCAGGCGTCCTGCACGATGGTTGTGGAGCAGACGTTGACCACCTGTTCCACCACGTTCAGTTCGCACAGCCGCTCGCTCTGCTTGCTGACATCGTTCAGCGCCGTGCCGAGGTAGCGCTCGTGCTTCTGCGCGACGTCCTGCACGTGGCGCAGCCAGTTATCGACCAGGCCTACGCGGCCGCCGGTCAATGCGGTATGCACGCCCTTGCAGCCGTAGTGGCCCACGATGATCACGTGCTTCACCTTCAGCACTTCGATCGAGAACTGCAGCACCGACAGGGCGTTCAAGTCCGAGTGCACCACCACGTTGGCGATATTACGGTGCACGAACACTTTGCCCGGCGGCAGGCCAAGCAGTTCGTTTGCCGGTACGCGCGAATCGGAGCAGCCGATCCACAGGTATTCCGGACCCACCATCGACAGGTCGTGGAAGTAGTCGGGGTCCTTGGCCACTTTGGCCTCGGCCCATTTACGGTTGTTTTCCAACAGGTGCTTCAGTACGTCGTCGCTCATGTTTCTCACTCGAAGAAGTCTTTGACCTTGTCCATGAAGGACTTGGTCTGTGGGCTATGCTTCGCACCACCTTCGGTGGTGGAACGCTCGAATTCACGCAGCAGTTCCTTCTGCTTGTCGGTCAGCTTGACCGGGGTCTCAACGGCGACATGGCAGAACAGGTCGCCCGGATAACCGGAGCGCACGCCCTTGATGCCCTTGCCCTTGAGGCGGAAGGTCTTGCCGGACTGGGTGCCGTCCGGAATCGTGAACGTTACTTTACCATCCAGCGTCGGCACTTCGATTTCGCCGCCCAGCGCCGCCTTGGCGAAGCTGATCGGCATTTCGCAGTGCAGGTCGTCGCCTTCGCGCTGGAATACCGGGTGCGGCTTGATGTGGATCTCCACATACAGGTCGCCCGGCGGCCCGCCGTTGGTGCCCGGCTCGCCGTTGCCGGTGGAGCGGATGCGCATGCCGTTGTCGATGCCGACCGGGATCTTCACTTCCAGCGTCTTGTTACGCTTGATGCGGCCCGCGCCGGAGCACGATGGGCATGGTTCAGGAATGATCTTGCCGGTGCCGTGGCATTTCGGGCAGGTCTGCTGGATGCTGAAGAAGCCCTGCTGCATGCGCACCTGGCCGTGGCCGCCGCAGGTGGAGCAGGTGACCGGCTGGGTGCCCGGCTTGGCGCCGGAGCCGTGGCAAGTGTCGCACTTGTCCCAGCTCGGCACGCGGATGGTGGTGTCGAAGCCGTGGGCGGCCTGCTCCAGGGTGATTTCCAGGTTGTAGCGCAGGTCGGCGCCGCGGTAAACCTGCGGGCCGGAAGAGCGGCTGCGGCCACCGCCGAAAATGTCGCCGAAGATGTCGCCGAAGGCGTCGCCAAAGCCACCGAAGCCGCCACCGCCGCCCATGCCGCCCATATTCGGGTCAACGCCAGCGTGGCCGTAACGGTCGTACGCTTCGCGCTTCTCCGGGTTGGTCAGCATCTCGTAGGCCTCTTTGACCTCCTTGAACTTCTCTTCGGCCTCTTTGCTATCCGGATTGCGATCCGGATGGTATTTCATCGCGAGTTTGCGATAGGCCTTCTTGATTTCGTCTTCGGACGAGTTCTTAGCGACCCCGAGGATCTCGTAAAAATCACGCTTTGCCATGGTGTACCAATTTATGCGAAAAAGCCGAGCGAGCCCCTGTTGGATGCTCGGCTCGGCAGGTCATAGAGTTGACCGGATTTGAAGCTTACTTGCTGTCTTTGACTTCCTTGAAGTCGGCGTCGACCACGTCGTCCTGGGCTGGCTTGGCTTCCGCCTGTGCACCAGCGCCTGCGGCACCGGCCGCACCGGCAGCGCCTTGCTGCGCCTGCATGTCAGCGTACATCTTCTCGCCCAGTTTCTGCGAGGCTTCGGACAGCGCTGCCACCTTGGCATCGATCGCTGCCTTGTCGCCGTCCTTGATGGAGGCTTCCAGGGCGGTGATCGCGGCTTCGATCTTCTCTTTCTCGCCGGCTTCCAGCTTGTCGCCGTACTCGGTCAGGGACTTGCGGGTGCTGTGCACCAGCGCGTCGGCCTGGTTGCGGGACTCGGCCAGTTCCTTCAGCTTCTTGTCTTCTTCCGCGTTCAGTTCCGCGTCCTTCACCATCTTCTGGATTTCCTCTTCAGACAGGCCGGAGTTTGCCTTGATGGTGATCTTGTTTTCCTTGCCGGTGGCCTTGTCTTTCGCGCCCACGTGCAGGATGCCGTTGGCGTCGATGTCGAAGGTCACTTCGATCTGCGGGGTGCCGCGCGCTGCCGGTGGAATGCCTTCCAGGTTGAATTCGCCCAGCGCCTTGTTGCCGGCGGCGATTTCGCGTTCACCCTGGTACACCTTGATGGTCACGGCCGGCTGGTTGTCGTCGGCGGTCGAGAACACTTGCGAGAACTTGGTAGGAATCGTGGTGTTCTTGTGGATCATCTTGGTCATCACACCGCCCAGGGTTTCGATACCCAGGGACAGCGGGGTCACGTCCAGCAGCAGCAGGTCCTTGCGGTCGCCCGACAGAACTGCACCCTGGATCGCGGCGCCGACGGCCACTGCTTCGTCAGGGTTCACGTCCTTGCGTGGATCCTTGCCGAAGAACTCTTTCACTTTTTCCTGCACCTTAGGCATACGGGTCATGCCGCCGACCAGGATGATGTCGTCGATGTCGGACACTTTCACGCCGGCGTCCTTGATCGCGATGCGGCAAGGCTCGATGGTGGCGGTGATCAGTTCCTCAACCAGGGACTCCAGCTTGGCGCGGGTCATCTTCAGGTTCAGGTGGACTGGAGCGCCGTTCGCCATGGCGATGTAAGGCTCGTTGATTTCGGTCTGCTGCGAGGACGACAGTTCGATCTTCGCGCGCTCGGCCGATGCCTTGATACGCTGCAGGGCGATCGGATCCTTCTTCAGGTCCAGGCCATTGATCTTCTTGAACTCTTCGATGATGTAGTCGATCACGCGCTGGTCGAAGTCTTCGCCGCCCAGGAAGGTGTCGCCGTTGGTCGACAGCACTTCGAACTGCT
>JBCNOX010000282.1:0-6804 GCA_039593645.1 Pseudoduganella sp. | reverse complement strand
CCAGGGCGCGCAGGTCGCTGCCGTCGGACAGCGCGTAATCCTGCCAGCCGGCGTTGCCAAGCACGATTTCCCCCACCTTGAAATCTGGATGGCGCGACGCCACCACGCGGTTGACGGTGCCGCCAACCATGGTGGCGCCCAGTTCCACTCGCGGCGCATAGGCAGGAGGGATTTCGTCCATCAGGTTGCGCATGTATGGGTCGAGCGACAGGTAGAGGGTACGCAGCAGGACCTGGCCTTCGCCCGGCTCCGGCACCGGCCCCTCTTCCAGGCGGAAGTCACCCGGCACCGGCGCGCCCTGTGGGCGGGATGCGAGGACAATGCGGCGGTTGGTAGTGGCAGTCATTTGATGCTCCTTTCATTATTAGACCAGTCGTCTATCGATTGGATAAAAAAGCGGGCTGCCGTGTGGCACCCGCAATGTCAAGCCTGCTGCGTTTGATTAAGTACTTGCTGCGTACCCGCCATCGCCGTATCGAGCGGCGCGCGGTCATGGTTGATCTTGGCGAGCAGGCTTGCGCCCACCCAGCTCTGGTACAGCGCGACCGCCAGCACCTTGGCATCCAGGCCGGCCGGCAACGAGCCGTCCGCCATGCCGCGTTCTATGCACTGCGCCAGCCGCGAGGTGATGCCGCTGACGCCGCGATGCAGCGCTGTGCGCAGGACATCGGACAGGTCGCTCACCTCCGCCCCCAGCTTCACGGCCAGGCACTGGCTGGATTCGCCCAGCTGGCATTCGCGCCAGTCCTCGAAGTAATTCAGCAAGCCTTCACGCCCGGTGGCGCCCTGCGCCAGCAGGTCGTCGATGCGCGCCAGAGTGCGCTCGAAATAACTGTCAATGACGGCCGCGCCAAAAACTTCCTTGGAACCGAAGTAGTGGTAGAACGAGCCTTTCGGCACCCTGGCGGCGCCCAGGAGTTCGGTCAGGCCGACGCCATTAAAACCCTTGTGCATGAACAGCGGCATGGCGGCATCGATGATGCCTTGTCGAACGTCGGCGTAATTGGTGGAGGTCATGCGGCACAGTCTAGACCGAATTAGACCAGTCGTCTAGGAATATTTTTGACTCAGGTCATTCCCGCCACGGTCAGGGCCGTGGCACCATGTGCGCATGAAGATCCGTAAAACACTCCTGGCCGCGATGCTGGCCATGCCGGCGCTGGCGATGGCCGCCGCGCCTGTCATCAACGTCTACAAGAGCGCGACCTGCGGCTGTTGCGAAGCCTGGGTCAAGCATTTGCGCGACAACGGCTTCAAGGTCGAGGCGCACAACGTCGCCAATCCTTCGGACATGCGAGAGAAGATGGGCATTCCGGACCGCTTCGGCTCTTGCCATACAGCGGTAGTAGATGGCTATGCGATTGAAGGCCACGTGCCGGCAGCGGAGGTCAAGCGCCTGCTGGCCGCCAAGCCGAAGGCGAAGGGGTTGGCCGTGCCGGCCATGCCGCTTGGTTCGCCGGGCATGGAAGGCCCGCGCAAGGACGCTTACGATGTGCTGCTGGTGCTGCCGGATGGCTCGTCGAAGGTCTACCAGCACTACAACTAGAGCGCGAGCAGCAGCAAGGCGACGCCGGCAACGGCCACCAGTGCGTGGCCGACCATGACCGCGTTCGGAATCAGCACGCCTTGCTGGTGACGGCCAAGGTTCATCCATACGCCGCCGATCGCAGCCAGCAACAGGGCCAGCAAGCCAATGTGCGCCAGGTCCGGCACGTGCGAAAAGATCGTTACATAGGCCAGCAGCGTCACACCGGCTGCGGCGATAAAACCATGCAGCATGGCGATCCAGTGCGGCGGATTGGCCTTTTTCCCCAAGCGGACCAGCGCCATGACAATGCCGCCGGCAGCGGCGACACCGAACAGCACACAGGCAACAAATAACATTGTTTGGGTATCCATGCGGGCATTCTGCGCCAGCCGCCTGCGCCGGTTCGGTGCGCTGGCTCACGCAGTGGCCATTGCCTGGCGCAGCAGGCGGTCCAACTGCTCAGCGTGGGCGTAGCCGGGGCTGACCTCGCGCACGCCATCGCCAGTATCGAGCAGCAGGGACGGGAAACTGCTCACGCCAAGCTTGCGCGTGCGGGTGAAATCGGCATGCGTCTCGGCAATCGTGGCAGGTTCGCGCCATGTGTACAGGAAGCCGGCAGCGCTGACGTCGTGGCCTTGCCGCTGCAATTCGGCGGCGCCGATTGCGGCCAGTTCCCTGCCATCGGTCGTGTCGCGCCCTTCCGCATAGAAGGCGTGCTGGAAGGCGCGAAATACCGCCAGCAGGTCGGCTCGGGGCGCAAGGCGGCGCGCGGCCACCACGGCGCGGCACACGGGCTCCGTATCGTAGACAAAGCCTTGCCGCGCCACGAAAGCTTCGCGGTTGAACGGCAGGCCGCTTGCCGCTTCAACGCGCGCCCAATGCTGCAGGCGGAATCGCTTGGCCGCGTCGTCCACGATTTCCGTGCCGCCGGCACGCAGGCCTCCGACCACGATTTCAAGTTCCAGCGCCGGGTTCAGGGCGAGCAGCTGCGCCAGTTCCTTGCCGAAGCCATAGCACCAGGAGCACATCGGGTCACCAACATATACGAGTTTCATTACGTTCTTCCAGAGGGGTTATCGATGGAAGGCACTATACTGTCGCCCCCTGCGCCGAAAAATGGGGCGCGGGGCAAGACTATCTATACCTGGTGTAACAAATGGAAGCAAAGCCTGAACTCCGCAGCCTCGCGCTGCAATGCCTGGTCGAACCCGATCCCGCCGCCAAAGTGGCCGCCGTTGCCGCCATGGCCGAAGCCTGGTCTGGAGGCGCGCTGGTGCTGGACGCAGCCGCCACGCTGGCCGCGCCGTCAGCCACGATCCCGGGCCGTCCTGCGCGCCCTGAACTGGTGGCGCCGCGCCTGGTGGGCCGCCGCTCCATGGCGACGGTGGAGGGACGCGCGATGCTGGTGCATGCGCTGGCGCACATCGAATTCAACGCCGTCAACCTGGCGCTGGACGCAATGTGGCGCTTCCCCGCCATGCCGGAACTGTTCTATACCGACTGGCTGCGCGTGGCAAAAGAAGAGGCTTACCACTTCTCGCTGCTGTCGGCCCACCTGACGACGCTGGGTTGCGCATATGGCGACTACAGCGCGCACGGCAGCCTGTGGGAGATGGTGGAAAAGACCACCGGCGACGTGATGGCGCGCATGGCCCTGGTACCGCGTACGCTGGAAGCGCGCGGGCTTGATGCGATTCCGCCGCTGCGCGCCAAGCTGGCGCAGGCCGGCGACGAAGCGGCAGCCGCCATCCTCGACATCATCCTGCGCGACGAAATCGGCCATGTGGAAATCGGCAATCGCTGGTACTGGCACCTGTGCGGCCTGCGCAAGCTTGATCCGGTGGCGACTTACGATGAACTGGTGGTGCAGTACAAGGCCACGGTGCGCGGTCCTTTCAACATGGAAGCGCGCCGCAAGGCCGGTTTCAGCGAAGAAGAGCTGCGCGCTTTACTACATTAAGTAATTATTGCCCCCAAGCCGCAGGCGCGCTAAATTTTCCCGACGTCAACATACCGGGAGATCCCTATGTCGCGCCTGAACTACCTCATCGCAACTGCCCTGCTGGCGGCAAGCATTGCGCCAGCGATCGCCGGCCCCAAAGGCTGGACTGCCATGAATGCCAGCCGCACGTACACGGCCATTCCCGTTGCCAGCGACGACACCATCAATCCCTTGCGCGGTTATTACCGCTGGCAGAACCAGGAATTGATTCCCCAATCGGCGCCGGCCAAAGATGCCTACCGCCGCTACTACTGGAAAGACCTGGAGACGGCCGAAGGGCAGTACAACTTCAGCGCAATCCTGAACGACCTTGCCACGGCCAGGAACCAGGGCCGCAAGTTCGCCTTCCGCCTGCGCATGATGGCGGGCTACGACGACAACGTCGTCTATGCGCCTGCCTACATCGTCAATAACCCCAACTGCCAGGCGGGTTGCGGCTTCTGGGCCGACACCGATACGAACGTTCCCGGCCAGACCTTCATTCCCGACTGGAACGACCCTTGGCTGCAACAGCGCTCGCGCGCCCTGCTCACCGCGCTAGCCTCGGCGCTCGGCCCGAACATTGCCGATATAGCCTGGATCGACGTCGGCATGTACGGCCAGTACGGCGAATGGGCGCTGCGCTCCAGCGCTTACACCAGCCCACCGGCCGGCATCACGCCTGCGACCGACGCCAGCAAGCGCGAATTCGCGAAGATGCATTTCGACGCCTTCCCCAACCAGCAGCAGGTGATGTTCATCCCTTACTCCAACAAGGATGCGCTGACATATGGCCTGCTGGAGCAAACCATCACCAGCCGGCCGGTAGGCTTGCGTGCCGACTGCCTCAGCCGCTACGGCTATTTCGACCAGTGGACCAATCGCCCTGCGGAATGGGCTTCCTTTGCCGGCCAGTGGCAGAAGGCGCCAATCGTCTCCGAATTCTGCCCCTTCACCAGCGGCGACCCGCAGAACAATCCTGCCACGGCACGCCAGCAGGCGGCAGCCTTCCATATCACGCTGTTCAGCAACGGGAATTTCGAGACCAGCCGCCCGGATTCGGAGCGCTGGAACGCGCTGACTGCAGCGGAACAGAACGACCTGCTGATGATGGCGCGCGAATCGGGCTACCGCTACGCGGTCGCCAGCAGCACCGTCAACCTGACCTCCAGCGGCGCGCTGACGCTGACCACCATGCTGCGCAACGACGGCAGCGCACCTTCCTATGAAACCTGGCGGGTCAACGCGGAGCTGGTGAACTCCTCTGGCACGGTCGTGTGGACGGGGCAGACCTCGGCCAACCTGAAATCGCTGCTGGGCGGCGGCTCCAGCGCCAGCTACCAGAACAACTGGTCGCTGCCGGCACTGCCAACAGGCGATTACACCCTGCGCCTGGCGGCACGCGACACGAGCGCCTCGCCGCGTTCGCCTTTGAAGTGGACCATCAGTGAACGCGCCGCCGACGGCACGCTGGCCGTGGCAACGCTGCGCCGGCGCTAGGCGGTCGGCAGCCAGCGGGGTTTGGTGTCCGTGTGCAGTTCGTGCTGCACCGGACCGTCATATTCGGGCTCCATGGTGCCGAGCGTGATGGCGATACGGTCGGGAGCCTGGGTGCTGCGCCAGGTCAACGTTGAGCCGCACACCTTGCAAAAGCCGCGCCGCCCATGGTCGGAGGAATGGAATTCCGTCACCAGGTCCGCGCCCTTTTCGAAGCTGAAACCGGCACTGGCGACATTGGCATAGCTACCTGATGCCGCGCCATGCTGCTTCTGGCACATGGTGCAGTAGCAATGGCTCGCACTGCGCACCGAGCTTTTCTCCGCTTTGTATGCGACGCCGCCGCACAGGCAACTGCCGCGCAGATACTCCGTCATGCTATATCTCCTTTGTAGGAATGCCGGGAATGATAATATATCCTGGCACCCGAGGGAGACGCACATGACGACCGAAGCCATGCCTTTCCGCACCCTGCTCTACCGATTTATCTTTTTCGACTGGTTGTTCAAGGACGTGAGCGCGGCGCGCAGCGTGATCGAACGCCACGCCGCCCTGCAGCACAATAAGTACATGAGCCGCTACCTGCCGGTCTATTTCCGGCGTTGGACCGTCATGGCAACTTTCGACTTCGGGCTGGGCTTCCTGTTTGAACGCGTGTTGCAGGCCACCATGGTGTCGGCCTACTTCTTCACCTGGTCGTGCGTGACGATGGCCGGCATGGTGGTAATTGCCGCCGCATGGATCTTCCTGACCTTCGGGCGCTTGAGTTGATGCAAAATTGAGCAGTCGAATTATTCCCATTAGAATCATGGCTTTAGCAATGGGAGCGATTCCTTGTTAACAGACTTTTCCACAGAAACCGTTAACAACTCCCTGCAGCGGCGACTGGACCGTTTCGAGCTGTTCGACAGCATGGACAGCCCCGCCCTGAACCTGACCTTTGTGCTGGAGTTGCCGGATTTCCGGCCCTGGTGCAAGGCGCAAGGCCAGCCGCCTTTCCACGTAATGCTGTGCGCCGTGCTGCGCTCAGTGCTTAAGGTGGAGAATTTCCGCTACCGGGTCCTGGACGGCAAAGTGATACGCATCGACCGCTTGACGCCATCTTTCACCGTCAAGAACCAGCACGACGACTTGAACTTCGCCCAGTTCGAATGGTCGGACGATTTGCGCGAGTTCGTGGCGCGCGGCATGGCGGCACGCGAAGAGGCCTCGAACATGGACGCGCTGAATCGCAAATACCGCAGCATGACGCCGCGCGAGGCGAAGGAGCAGGTGTTCGTTACCTGCATACCGTGGCTGAATTTCACCTCGATCCAGCATCCCACCGCAGTGCTGTCGCAACCGGATATCCCCTCCTTCGCGTGGGGGAAGTTTCGCGATGCGGGAGCCGGGCGATTGGAGCTGCCGTTCTCGGTACAGGTTCACCACGGTTTCGTCGACGGCTATCACATTCACCTGTTCGCCGAGCAAATAGCCGCCGAATTGACGGCAATGATGCAGGCTTAGGCCAGGCGAATATCGCGAGCACCTGCCGCCGCAAGGCGCAGCAGCAAATCTTCAAGCGCCTGCACGGGCGCCGAGCCGAGGTCCAGTTCGACCGCGACCAGGGCGCCTTCAGGCCGGGGATCGCTGGCGAAATGCACGACGCCGAACAGCCCCTCTTCGTTCTCACGGTTGGCATCTTCCGGATCGAACCAATCCATGAACCACGGCGCCACCACCGATCCCACTTGCGCGGGAACGAGGCCGCCTACTCGCAAAGCCACCGCATCCCAAAGGAAAGGCGCGACATAAACAA
>JBCNOX010000281.1:0-6819 GCA_039593645.1 Pseudoduganella sp. | reverse complement strand
CATGCCGCTGACGTACATATGGTGCGCCCACACCACGAAACTCAAGCCGCCGATGATCACGATGGCCCACACCATCATGCGGTAGCCAAAGATGCACTTGCGGGCATGCACGCTGATCAGGTCCGAGATCACACCGAAGGCCGGCAGGGCAACGATGTAAACCTCCGGGTGCCCGAAGAACCAGAACAGGTGCTGGAACAGCAGCGGGCTGCCGCCCTTGTAATCGAGCTGCTGTCCCATCGATACCAGGGCCGGCATGAAGAAGCTGGTATGCAGCGTCTTATCGAACAACATCATTACCGCGCTGACGAACAGCGCCGGGAATGCCAGCAGCGCCAGGATGGTCGCCACAAAAATCCCCCACACCGACAGCGGCATGCGCATCAATGTCATGCCGCGTGTGCGCGCCTGCAATACAGTCGTCACATAATTCAAGCCGCCCATGGTTGCCGCAACGATGAAGATCGCCAGCGACACCAGCATCACGATGATGCCCCACTCCACGCCCGGCGTACCAGGCAGGATCGCCTGCGGCGGATACAACGTCCACCCCGCCCCGGTCGGCCCGCCAGGTACGAAGAAGCTCACGCACAGCACCACCACTGCGAGCAGGTAGAACCAGTAAGACAGCATGTTGAGGAAGGGGAACACCATGTCGCGCGCCCCGACCATCAGCGGAATCAGGTAATTCCCGAAGCCGCCGAGGAACAGCGCCGTCAGCAGGTACACCACCATGATCATCCCATGCATGGTGATGAACTGGTAATAGGTGTTCGGGTCGATGAACTGGAACTTGCCCGGGAAGCCAAGCTGCAACCGCATCAGGTCGGACAGGATCAGGCCAACGACGCCGATGAACAGCGCCGTCAGCGTGTACTGGATTGCGATCACCTTGTGATCCTGGCTCCAGACATACTTGGTCCAGAAGCTTTGCGGGGCGTGCTGGCCTTCCTCGTCGTGGCCGTGCTCTTCACCATAAGACATGCGAGGTCTCCTCAGCGTACAGTCTTGATGTAGTCGATCATCGCCGCCATTTCTTCATCGCTTAGAGGGTTAGGCGGCATGATGTTCGGGAAGCCCTTGACCACTTTGGCCTTGGGGTCGTTGATGGACTGCTTCAGGTAGGCTTCGTCCACCGCAACGGTGGCGCCGCCCTCCAGCGTCTCCTGCTTGCCAAACAAGCCCTTCCACGTCGGGCCGACACTTGGTGCGCCATCGACGCTGTGACAGGCAACGCAGCCTTTCGACTGCGCGATCAGCCTGCCCTGCTTGCCCGGCTCCGCCGGCCCGCCAACACCGCCCGCTGCACCATGGCCGCTGAAAGTCGGCTGCTTCGCCAGCCAGGCGTCATAGGCAGCCTGCTCGTCAACCACCACCGCGCTGCGCATATTCGAATGCCCTACCCCGCACAGCTGCGCGCACAGCACTTCGAAGCGCCCGGTCTGCGTCGGCGTCAGCCAGAAATGGGTTACCAGGCCCGGCACCATATTCATCCGCGTGCGGAATTGCGGCACGTAGAAGTCGTGCAGCACGTCCTGCGCGCGCAACATGACCTTGACCGGCTGGTTGAGGGGGATATGGATTTCGCTGCCATCGACCAGCACATCGTCCTGCCCGGCCGGGTCTTCCGGATTGATGCCAAAAGGATTGGTGGCATTGATGAAGCGCACGTCGGTCGCGCCAAGCTTGTTGTCCTTGCCCGGCAAGCGGAAATGCCAGTCCCACTGCTTGCCCATCACCTCGAACACGCGGGCATTCGGCGGCGGGTCAATCAGCTTCGCATAGACGTGCAAGCCCGGCGCCAGCATCGCGACGATGCCGAGCGAGGTGGCGCCGATCAGCCACCACTCCAGCTTGCGGTTATGCGACTCCGCCGCCGCGCGATGGCCTTCGCGGTGGCGGAACTTGACCACGGCATAGGCGACAAACAGGTGAATGATGATGAAGAGAGCGGCGCAGATCACGAGCGTGATCATCAAAGCATCGTCCATCGCCTGCCAGTTGGAGGCTATGGGAGTCAGCCACCATGGGCTGAGCCAGTGAAAAATAATCGCGCCAAGAACAATCAGAATGAGGGAGATTGCCAACGCCATAATGATAAGCCCGGTTAGTTATGGGAAAACTACACACGGCTACGCCCCGCTCGCTGGCGGGGCGCACTTGCTAAGGCTTATTCACTCGCGTTTTTCTGGCCTCTCAAGCATGCGGTAAAACACGGCACAGCAAGCGCCGAAGACGACGTGGGCGCCAAAGGTGGCCCATCCTCGCAGGTCGGCAAACCAGGTGAAGGCGCCGGACATGCCGTAGAAATTCAATACATAGAGCAGCACCCCAAAAGCGGCGCCAGTCAGCGCCACCAGGCCCAGGCTCGAATCGAGCTGGAACGGTGCAATGATTGCCGCCAGCATCATGGCGAAAGTAATCCCGAGGATATAGTGGACTGCCAGCGCTGCGATCACGACTGTCAGGTCGTAGCCGGAAGTTTGCAGCACCTCCCAGCCCATGACCATCGCGGCTACCATCCGGGTTGTCAGCCATCGGTCACCGCCTTGCACGGTGGCCCATAACAACTCCATCAACATCAGGATACCGCCGGCTCCGAAACCGGCGATGGCTGCGGCGGTCCAGTCAGCCTGGCGCGCCACCCAGCGATGCGATTGCAACACGCGAAGTTCCATGACTTCCTCCTGTGCAGGGTCCGTAACTCATATTAGTACGCAAACACCGAAGATGCAAAGGAGTTAAGCTTGCACGCTTTTTAGGCAGTCTTGGAAGGAAGTAAGAAGAAAAGCTGGCGTCCCCACGGGGATTCGAACCCCGGTACTCACCGTGAAAGGGTGATGTCCTAGGCCTCTAGACGATGGGGACCTGTTGGACTATTGCTACGTTGTGCCTTGTTGGTGGAGGTAAGCGGGATCGAACCGCTGACCTCTTGCATGCCATGCAAGCGCTCTCCCAGCTGAGCTATACCCCCCTGGGCACAACATAATGCGAAAAGCTTGGCGTCCCCACGGGGATTCGAACCCCGGTACTCACCGTGAAAGGGTGATGTCCTAGGCCTCTAGACGATGGGGACCATATGGACTTTCCGTTACTACTCCCAATCTCTGCCGCGTTGGTGGAGGTAAGCGGGATCGAACCGCTGACCTCTTGCATGCCATGCAAGCGCTCTCCCAGCTGAGCTATACCCCCATGCTGGCACAGATTGTTACTGCTCTTGGCGTCCCCACGGGGATTCGAACCCCGGTACTCACCGTGAAAGGGTGATGTCCTAGGCCTCTAGACGATGGGGACCCTGGACTAACTTTTACTGCTTTCCTTCGCAAAACTGGTGGAGGTAAGCGGGATCGAACCGCTGACCTCTTGCATGCCATGCAAGCGCTCTCCCAGCTGAGCTATACCCCCGTTTTGCAAGGAGACAGAAGTATAGCAGCCCTTCTTTAAATTGCAAATGCTAATTTGCAAGATTGCCCAAAATATTTAGGCGAACTTGGCGAGGCGGGCTGCCACGGTGTCGCGTCCGAACAATTGCAGCACCGCATCGATGGCAGGCGTCTGCAGCTGGCCAGCCACCATCAGGCGCAGCGGCATCGCCAGCTGAGGCATTTTCAGGCCGTGCGCAGCCAGCACTTCCTTGATCATGGCCGCGATGGCTTCCTTGCTCCACTCGACGGTAGCAATGCGGGCGGCGAAGTCGGCCACGGCAGGCTTAACGGCGTCGGTGTAATGCTGGGTCATCAGGGCCGCGTCCGGGTTTGGCTCGCGGTAGAACAGCATCGCGGCTTCCGCCAGTTCGTTGATGGTGTTGCTGCGGTCTTTCAGCAGCGCCAGCACCAGTGGCAGCTCAGGCGCGCCTTCCAGCTTGCCGCCTTCTGCCAGCAGCTTCGGCGTGACCAGCTCAGCCAGGCGGCCGTTGTCGGACTGCTTGATCCAGTGGTTGTTGACCCACGCCAGTTTGTCGTAATTGAACTGGGCTGGCGACGCGGTCAGGCTCTCCAGGTTGAACCACTCGCAGAACTGCTCCATCGAGAACAGCTCGTCGTCGCCGTGCGACCAGCCCAGGCGAGCCAGGTAGTTCAGCATGGCTTCCGGCAGGTAGCCCTGGGCCGGATATTCCATCACGCTCACGGCGCCGTGGCGCTTGGACAGCTTGGCGCCGTCGGAGCCCAGGATCATCGGCAGGTGGCCGTATTGCGGCAGCTCGGCGCCGATGGCGCGCAGGATATTGATCTGGCGTGGAGTGTTGTTCACATGGTCGTCGCCGCGCAGCACGTGGGTGATCTTCATGTCCCAGTCGTCGACTGCCACGCAGAAGTTGTAGGTCGGGGTGCCATCAGGGCGGGCGATGACCAGGTCATCCAGTTCCTTGTTGGCGATGGTGATGGTGCCCTTGACCACGTCGTTCCAGGTCACGTCGCCATCCAGCGGATTCTTGAAGCGCACCACCGGCTTGCGGCCTTCCGGAATCGCCGGCAGGGTCTTGCCCTCTTCCGGACGCCAGGTGCCGTCATAGCGCGGCTTCTCGCCGGCAGCGGTAGCCTTGTCGCGCATGGCCTGCACTTCCTCCGGCGAGGAATAGCAGTAGTAAGCGGTGCCCTCTTTCAGCATCTGCGCCACGACTTCGCGATAACGGTCCATGCGCTGCATCTGGTAGAACGGGCCTTCGTCATGATCCAGGCCGAGCCACTTCATGCCGTCCAGGATGGCTTGCACAGCTTCCGGGGTCGAACGTTCCAGGTCGGTATCCTCGATACGCAGCACGAAGGTGCCGCCGAAGTGGCGGGCGAAGGCCCAGGAATACAGCGCAGTGCGCGCGCCACCGACGTGCAGGAAACCGGTCGGGCTAGGTGCGAAACGGGTACGGACTTGAGTCATTTCGATTGGAATGCAGAAAATATAAAGGCGTAATTCTACCGTAATGAAAGTCGGGGTCAGCTCCGGCAATCGGACATTTTAAGTTCGTGAGAAGCCGGAGCTGACCCTGACTTTCAAGTTACTTGACAGTGACGGTGATGCTCTTGGACAGGCCGGGGCCGTAGCTTTGGTGGGCGCCGTTGGCAAACTGCATGGTCAGCTTGTAGGTGCCCGGCGGCAGGGTGACTTCGGTTTCGGTCTGACCTTTGCCGAAGTGCAGGTGCTTTTCGTCGAAGGGGATCGATTCGCCGACCTTCATGCTGTCGCCGTTGATGATCAGGTGGTGGTGGCCGGTGTTGCTGTCCATGGTGCCGGCGGGCTTCACCTCCATGCCGGTGACGGCGAACTTGACCTTGAATGGGCTGCTGACTACTGCGCCGTTCTTGGGCTCGGTGAAGTCCACCGATTGCGCTGCCGCAGTGCCGGCAACCAGGGCCATTGCGAGTGCCGCCAGAATTTTTTGCATGTATCTCTCCTTATCTTAGAGGGGGTCCAACGTACTTGACGATCAAGCCTTTCGGCCCGACTGCCCATCCGGCGCCGGAAGCCGAAAAGCCAACGGCGTTCAGTTTCGTTTCCTTTTCGATAATTGTCCAGCTCTTGCCGCCGTCGCGGGTGTAGCCCGAGCCGGCCAGGCCTACGGCGACAAACGTTCCATTCGCCCCCGGCACGGGCACCACCGCCGACATGAAGCCGGACGGAAGGATGGGAGCTGGCCGCCAGCTCGCGCCGCCATCGGAGCTGACGGCGCCGTTCAGCGTGCCCAGGCTTGGCTCTTTGTAGTCGCCGCCCGCGACCAGCCCTGGTCCCCGGCCCGCAAAGCCCACCGAAAACGCGCCCTTGCTTGCGGCGGCCGCCGGGATTGGCAGCGCTGCCGACCGCCAGCTATACCCACGGTCGGTCGAGCGGAATACCCGCGATTGCGCCGCGCCGCCAGTGACGAACCAGGCATCCCCATTGCCGGCGACACTCAGGCAGGTTCCGCTGGCGGCGAACGCGCCTTCCTGCGGCTGCGCTGCCAGGCCGCTGGGGTCGTCCACCGGGTGCCAGCTTTCGCCGCCATCAGCCGTCAACAGGACCTGGAAAGCGCCGCGCACCGGATCGCCGAAGACGATGCCATGGTTTTTATCCCAGAATGCCATCGCATCCCAGAAGCCTTCCGGCTCCTTGTTCACCACCAGCAGCTGCCAGGTGGCGCCGCCGTCGCGCGTACGGTACATGCGCGATGCGGCGCCTGGGCCGGCGCCCATCACGATGGCGGTATTGGCGTCAAACGCCTCCACGTCGCGGAAGTCGAACGCTTCGGCGCCCGGTACCACCAGCAAAGTCCAGTGTTCTCCATCGACGGTGCGCAGCACGGTGCCCTTGGCGCCGCTGGCCCAGGCCACTTTATCGCTCAGGACGGACAGCCCACGCAATTCGGCGGTCGCGGCGTGCCGCTGCGGCAGCCAGGTCCCAGCAACGGCGGCCGGCGGCTGCGTCGAGCAGCCAGCCAGGGCGCCCAGCCCGGCCAGGGCGGCGAACGCCACGCGTGGAAAGGCGCGCCGCATCAGTCGTGCTTGATGACGATGCTGGGGAACTTGCTGCTCAAATCCTTGGCTTTCTCGGCCACCTTCACCGCGACCTTGCGCGCAATCGCCTTGTAAATGGCGGCTTCTGCGCCATCCGGCTCGGCGACAACGGTCGGCTTGCCGGAATCGGCCTGCTCGCGGATCGCCAGCTTCAACGGCAGTGCGCCCAGGAAGTCCACGCCAAAGTCGGCGCACATTTTCTCGCCTCCGCCATGGCCGAAGATTTCTTCAACGTGGCCGCAGTTCGAGCAGATATGGGTGCTCATGTTTTCCACCACGCCCAGGATCGGGATGCCGACCTTCTCGAACATCTTCAGGCCCTTGCGCGCATCCA
>JBCNOX010000280.1:0-6820 GCA_039593645.1 Pseudoduganella sp. | reverse complement strand
GCCACCATATGCTCCCACTGCGCCGACAGCGACCTGTCGGCCGTGACCACGGTCCAGCCATCCGGCAGCGCGCGCGTGGCGTGCTTGCCCGCATTGATCATCGGCTCAATGGTAAACACCATGCCCGGCTCCAGCAGCAGGCCAGTGCCAGGCTTCCCGTAATGCAGTACCTGCGGATCTTCGTGGTACACCATGCCGATGCCGTGCCCGCAATAATCGCGCACCACGCTGTAGCCGGCCGCTTCGGCCAGCTTCTGGATCGCGTGGCCGACGTCGCCCAGGCGGTTGCCCGGCTTGACCGCGCGGATGCCGGCCCACATCGCTTCATACGTCACTTCGCACAGCTTCTGCGCCGCCTTCGACGGCGTGCCGACGTAGTACATGCGGCTGGTGTCGCCGAACCATTCATCCTTGATGACGGCCACGTCGATGTTGATGATGTCGCCATCTTTCAGCACCTTCTTGGGCGACGGAATGCCGTGGCAGACCACCTCGTTGACCGAGGTGCAGACGGTGCCGGTAAAGCCGCCATAGCCGACATTGGCCGGAATGACTTTCTGGGTGTTGACGATGTAGTCGTTGCACAGCTTGTCCAGCTGGGCGGTCGTGACGCCCGGCTTGACATGCGGCGCGATGAAGGTCAGCACGTCGGCCGCCAGCTGGCCGGCCGCGCGGGCCAGCTCGACCTGGTCGGGCGTCTTGATCAGGATGGATTTGTTATTGCGTTTGCGCATAGGGGGTGCATGGTATCACGCGACCCTGGCCCTGTCGAAATGCGGATTTTCAATCAGCCCCAGCAAGTTACCGAACGGATCGGCCAGCTCGGCCACGAGGATGCGTTCGCCCACTTCCTGGATGTCGGAGTGAATGCTCGCTCCCAGCGCAACGATGCGCTTCACTTCCTTGGCAATGTCGTCCACGCCCCAATAGGCCTGGACGCCGTGCTTGACCGGTTTGCCATCCGGTACCAGGCCCAGCTCGAATCCGCCGATTTCAAAGCCGACGTAGAAGGGCTGGTCGAAGTAGGGCTTTGCTTTGAAGACCTTGCTGTACCAGGCTTTGCCGGCTTCCAGGTCTGGGGTAGGGTAAATCGCGGTGCGCAAGCCTTTGATCATGGTGTTCTCCTCTGTTGGCGGGTTGATGGGCGCATCTTGCCACGCTGCGCGCGCCGCGGATTGGAAAAATGGAAACTAGCTCTGCCCATTTGCCGCTCGGTAGGAGGCACGTCGCGCTTCGGCTTCCTGCGCGTGGCGCAGGCGCAGCGCCAGCGTCCATTCGCGCGAGCCGGGCATCTGGATGTGAATGGCGTGCCAGGCGCTGCGTGTTGATCCGAGCGACATTTGGACAAACTGGTTGGGAGACAGGATCATGCCTCTGTGGACCAGGTCGTCACCAACGACTTCGGCGTAGCGCGTCACGGCGTAGTTCGAAGTTCTTAATCTGGTGCCTTCGGGCAGGAACAGTGATTTCCAGCGATAGCCACGCTGGGAGCCGGGATGCTCCAACTCGCGCTGGCGTTCCAGCCAGTCCCGGATGGCGAGATCCGCAACAACTGCGGGATCAACTCCGCTGCCTTCCCCCTGAAATTCCAGAAGGGCGCGCAGCGTGGGCGCGGAAAGCGCTATACAGATGGTCGGTAACACGTTCGTCTCCCTCGCGAGAACCTTAGATTTTCACCCTCAATTGGCCTGACCAATGTTAGATTTTGGTAGATTTTTGAGGACGCGTAACTTTAGACCAACGAGTTCGTGAAAGTTCCCGGAAAATCTACCGAAATCTAACATTGGTCAGACCAATTTAACCCCAAAATCTAAGGTTCTCGCGACGGGGAGGGAAGGCTTACCGCTTGCCCAAATGGGCATCGGGCGTTGCGCCCGTGAAGTCCTGGAAGTCGCGGATCAGGTGGGATTGGTCAAAATAGCCGTTGTCGAGGGCGAGGGTGGCCCAGTCGTGGCCGTGCCGGTCGGCGGCGTCCGAGGTAGCTGCGGTGAGAGCGGAAGCGCGGGCGGCTCGGAAGCGGCTGATGCGCGCGAACAGCTTGGGCGACAGGCCGACGTGGTCGCGGAATTGGGCGGCAAGGTACTGGCGCGAAACGCCAAGCGTGGCCGCCAGCGTTTCGACCCGCACGGCCCCGCTGCTGGCCTCCAATTCGGCGACGGCGCGAAGGGCCAGGACTTGGCCGGCGGGCGCCGCCGTCAAGCGCGAGGCCAGGGCAGTGGCAGCGCGCGCGCCGGCCGGCGCAATAGAGAGCCGGGCATACAGCGCCTCGGTCAGCAGCGCCAGGCGTTCGTCATCGCTGCGCGCCACCGACCATAGCGTGTCGCGGAGCCGCTCGGCCACCGGGCGTTCCCATAGCAGATCGAGGTCGGCACGCTGGTCGACCAGTCCCGCCAGCGGCACCGGCCCGATGAACAGGCTGGCCGCCCCCGGCCGGAAGCGCACCGCCACGGTCCGTGTCCGGCGCGCGGCCGGCACATCGAACCAGGTGCTCATCATGCCGACAAAGAACGCGTCGCCGCTGTCCTGCCACAGGATATCGGTGCAATTATCGGGCAGCACCCGGTGCACGATGGGGGCAGGCGCATCGGCCGCAGCAGGCGCGGCCGGGGCATCGGACAGCCACAGGCAGTCGACCAGCCCGGCCAGTCCCGGTGGGGGCGGAAATTCCTGATATCTCATTCTGACGCGCCGCACCAATGCATTGTTATAATGTCCGGTTCATATCCATCCATTTTAGTGCGCTCCATCATGCAAGAAAAATATAGTCCAGCAGACGTCGAAAAAGCCGCCCAATCGCACTGGAAGGCGATCGACGCCTACAAAGCGGTCGAAAACGACCCGCGTTTCCCTAAAGGCAAGTACTACGCTTGCTCGATGCTGCCTTACCCTTCGGGCAAGCTGCACATGGGCCACGTGCGCAACTATACGATCAATGACGTGATGTACCGCTACCTGCGGATGAACGGCTACAACGTGCTGATGCCGATGGGCTGGGACGCCTTCGGCATGCCGGCCGAAAATGCGGCCATGGCCAACAACGTGCCGCCGGCCAAATGGACCTACTCCAACATCGAGCACATGAAGGAGCAGATGCAGTCGATGGGCCTGGCGATCGACTGGTCGCGCGAGATGGCCGCCTGCAAGCCGGAGTACTACAAGTGGAACCAGTGGATGTTCCTGAAGATGCTGGAGAAGGGCATCATCTACCAGAAAACCGGTACCGTGAACTGGGACCCGGTCGACCAGACCGTGCTGGCCAACGAGCAGGTGGTCGACGGCAAGGGTTGGCGTTCGGGCGCGCTGATCGAAAAGCGCGAAATCCCGATGTACTACATCCGCATCACCGATTACGCCGAAGAGCTGCTGGACTACGTCGACAACAAGCTGCCAGGCTGGCCTGAGCGCGTGCGCATCATGCAGTCGAACTGGATCGGCAAGTCGACAGGCGTGCGCTTCGCCTTCCCGCACCAGATCAAGGGCGCGGATGGCCAGTTGATCAACGACGGCAAGCTGTATGTATTCACAACCCGTCCGGACACCGTGATGGGCGTGACCTTCTGCGCCGTGGCCGCCGAGCACCCGCTGGCCGCCCACGCTGCGCAGAACAAGCCTGAACTGCAAGCCTTCATCGCCGAATGCAAGATGGGCTCCGTGATCGAGGCCGACATGGCCACCATGGAGAAGAAGGGCATGCCGACCGGCCTGTTCGTCACCCACCCGCTGACCGGCGAACAGGTCGAAGTCTGGATCGGCAATTACGTCCTGATGACCTACGGCGACGGCGCCGTGATGGGCGTGCCGGCGCACGACGAGCGCGACTTCGCCTTCGCGAAAAAATACAATCTGCCGATCAAGCAGGTGATCGCCCAGGAAGGCCAGACCTACAGCGACGAGGCCTGGCAGGAATGGTACGGCGACAAGACCGTTTCCGTGGTGACCAACTCCGGCAAGTACGACGGCCTGCGCTACAACGAAGCGCTGGAAGCCATCGCCGCCGACCTGGCCGCCAAGGGCCTGGGCGAGAAAAAGACCACCTTCCGCCTGCGCGACTGGGGCATTTCGCGCCAGCGCTACTGGGGCACCCCGATCCCGATGATCCACTGCGATTCCTGCGGCTCGGTGCCGGTGCCTGAAAAGGACCTGCCAGTGGTGCTGCCGGAAGACTGCGTACCGGACGGCACCGGCAACCCGCTGAACAAGCATGAAGCCTTCCTCAAGTGCGACTGCCCGAAATGCGGCAAGCCGGCGCGCCGCGAGACCGACACCATGGACACCTTCGTCGACTCGTGCTGGTACTACATGCGCTATACCTCGCCAGGTTCGGACCAGGCCATGATCGATGAGCGCAACGATTACTGGATGCCGATGGACCAGTACATCGGCGGCATCGAGCACGCCGTGCTGCACCTGCTGTACGCGCGCTTCTGGACCAAGGTAATGCGCGACTTTGGCCTGGTGAAGTTCGACGAGCCGTTCACCAACCTGCTGACCCAGGGCATGGTGCTGAACGAAACCTACTACCGCGAAGAAGCCTCCGGCAAGAAGCACTGGTTCAATCCGGATGACGTGACCCTGACCACCGACGACCGTGGCCGCCCTGTGTCGGCCGTGCTGAAGGCCGACGGCCAGCCGGTCAGCCTGGGCGGCATCGAGAAGATGTCCAAGTCGAAGAACAACGGCATCGACCCGCAGGTGCAGATCGAGCAGTACGGCGCCGACACCGCGCGCCTGTTCACCATGTTCGCTTCGCCGCCGGAGCAGACCCTGGAGTGGTCCGGCTCCGGCGTGGAAGGCGCCAACCGCTACCTGAAGCGCGTGTGGAACTTCGGCTTCGCCCAGCGCGATGCGATCCGCGCCGCCGGCTCGCCGCTGGCTGCCGTTGCCGCCACCGACGAAGGCAAGGCGCTGCGCCGCGAAGTGCACAAGGTGCTGCAGCAGGCCGACTACGACATCAAGCGCATCCAGTACAACACCGTGGTATCGGCCTGCATGAAGATGCTGAATACCCTGGAATCGGCCAAGGGCGTGGAGCCGGCCGTGCTGGCCGAAGGCTATGCCATCTTCCTGCGCCTCTTGAATCCGGTGGCGCCGCACATCACCCACGTGCTGTGGCAGGAAATGGGCTATGCCGGCGACATCCTGGATGCGCAATGGCCGCAGGTCGACCCGGCCGCGCTGGAGCAGTCCGAGATCGAGCTGATGATCCAGGTGAACGGCAAGCTGCGCGGCTCGGTCAAAGTGCCGAAAGCGGCCGACAAGGCCGCCATCGAAGCTGCCGCGCTGGCCGAGGAAAGCGTGCAGAAGTTCCTGGAAGGCGCGCCGAAGAAAGTCATCGTGGTACCGGGCAAATTGGTCAATATCGTGGTGTAAGGCAAAGATGACGACGACTCTGAACTCCCGCGGCGCGCTGCGCCGCTCGATGCTGGCGCTGGCTGCGCTGGGCGTCGCTGCCGTGGCCACCGGCTGCGGCTTCCACCTGCGCGGCTCGGGCGGCACGTATACGCTGCCGTTCAACGCCATGTATGTGGGCTTGCCGGAGTCGTCGCCGCTGGCGATTGAGCTCAAGCGCAATATCCGCGTCAACGGCCACACCACGGTGGTTTCGAACAAGGCCGATGCCGACGGCGTGATCGAAGTGCTGACCAATCCGGAAAAGACGCGCACCAAGTCGATCCTGTCCCTGAACAGCAATGGCCGCGTGCGTGAATACCTGCTCAGCTACAACATCCTGTTCCGCGTGACCGACAAGGCCGGCACCGAACTGCTGGCGCCGACCCAGATTACGCTGGGCCGCCCGATCACCTTCAGCGAAACCCAGCTGCTGGCGAAGGAGCAGGAAGAAGCCCTGCTGTACAAGGACATGCAGGCCGACCTGGTGCAGCAGATGATGCGCCGCATGGCCGCCATCAAGCTGGGCGCGCCGGCGCCGGCGCCGACGCCGTCCGGCGTGCTGCCAGGCGTGTTGTCCGCGCCCGACGTCACTGCCCCTACCGCGCCGTCCGCGCCGCCGGTCCGCTAAAGGCGCGCCATGCAGTTGCGCGCCGACGCCCTGGACGGCCACGTCGCCAAGACGCTGGCCCCGCTGTACGTGATCACCAGCGACGAGCACTTGCTGGCGCTGGAGGCGGCCGACAAGATCCGCCGCGCCGCCCGCGCGCAGGGTTACTCCGAGCGCGAGGTGCTGACCGTCGAGCGCAACTTCAAGTGGGGCGAGCTGCTGGCCGCCAACCAGGCCATGAGCCTGTTTGGCGACAAGAAGCTGATCGAGCTGCGCATCCCGACCGGCAAGCCGGGCAAGGATGGCGGCGCTGCGCTGCAGGCTTACGCGAAAGATCTCTCTCCCGACAACCTCACGCTGATCACCCTGCCCAAGCTGGACTGGCAGACGCAGAAGGCGGCGTGGGTGGCGGCCTTGCAGCAGGCCGCCGTGTACATCGACATCCCGAACATCGAGCGCAACGCGTTGCCGGGATGGATTGCGAACCGCCTTGCCGCACAAGGGCAAAGCGCGGAGCGCGCCAGCCTGGACTTCATCGCCGACCGCGTCGAAGGCAACCTGCTGGCGGCACACCAGGAAATCCAGAAACTCGGCTTGCTGCACGAGCCGGGCAAGCTGGCCCACGAGCAGGTGCAGGACGCCGTGCTCAATGTGGCACGCTACGACGTGTTCAAGCTGTCCGAAGCCATGCTCTCCGGCGACACCGCGCGCCTGATCCGCATGCTGGAAGGCTTGAAAGGCGAAGGCGAAGCGCTGCCGCTGGTGCTGTGGGCCGTCTCCGAAGAAATCCGCACGCTGCTAAAATTAAAGGCAGGCATGGCC
>JBCNOX010000028.1:0-20437 GCA_039593645.1 Pseudoduganella sp. | reverse complement strand
CCGACAACCTTGGCGCCCTTGATCGCTTTCGACACCAGGTAAGCAGCGCCGCCGACAGCCATCAGGTAAGCCGACTTGTGCTTCTGGATCGATTCGATCGCGGTTGGGCCGCGTTCAGCCTTGCCGACCATCGAGATCAGGCCGGTCTTTTCCAGCATCATGTCGGTGAACTTGTCCATGCGGGTAGCGGTGGTCGGGCCGGCTGGGCCAACGACTTCGTCGCGCACCGGATCGACCGGGCCCACGTAGTAGATCACGCGGTTGGTGAAGTCCACTGGCAGCTGCTCGCCCTTGGCCAGCATGTCCTGGATGCGCTTGTGGGCTGCATCGCGGCCGGTCAGCATCTTGCCGTTCAGGAGCAGGGTCTGGCCCGGCTTCCAGGACGCCACTTCTTCCTTGGTCAGGGTGTTCAGGTCGACGCGCTTGGATTTCTCGGTGTCGGCAGCCCAGGTGACGTCTGGCCAGTCGGACAGCTTCGGCGGCTCGATGTAGGCCGGGCCGGAACCATCCAGCACGAAGTGGGCGTGGCGGGTGGCCGCGCAGTTCGGGATCATGGCGACCGGCTTGGAGGCAGCGTGGGTCGGGTACATATTGATCTTCACGTCCAGCACGGTGGTCAGGCCGCCCAGGCCTTGCGCGCCGATGCCCAGGGCATTGATCTTGTCGCACAGTTCGATACGCAGTTCTTCCAGCTTGTTCTGCGGGCCGCGCTTTTTCAGCTCGTACATGTCGATGTCTTCCATCAGCGACTCTTTGGCCAGCAGCATTGCTTTCTCGGCGGAGCCGCCGATACCGATGCCCAGCATGCCTGGCGGGCACCAGCCGGCGCCCATCAGCGGCACGGTCTTCAGCACCCAGTCAACCAGCGAGTCGGACGGGTTCAGCATGACGAACTTGGTCTTGTTCTCGGAGCCGCCGCCTTTGGCTGCAACGGCTACTTCCACGGTATTCCCTTCCACCAGTTCCATGTGGACCACGGCCGGGGTGTTGTCCTTGGTGTTCTTGCGCTCGAAGTGCGGGTCGGCCACGATGGAGGCGCGCAGCTTGTTGTCGGCGAAGTTGTACGCGCGGCGCACGCCTTCGTTGACGGCGTCGGTCACGGTGCCCTTGAAGCCTTCAAAGCGCACGCCCATGCCGATCTTCAGGAAGACGTTCACCATGCCGGTGTCCTGGCAGATCGGACGCTTGCCTTCCGCGCACATGCGGGAGTTGGTCAGGATCTGCGCGATCGCATCCTTCGCAGCCGGGCTTTGCTCGGCTTCGTACGCGCGCGCCAGGTGCTGGATGTAGTCGGCTGGGTGGTAGTAGCTGATGTACTGCAGCGCGGCGGCAACAGATTCGATCAGGTCGTCTTGCTTGATGATGGTCATGATTGGCTCGTTGGCTAATTAGTGGTGCTTGGATTCGTTGTGCGTCAGGGTGGTGATGCGATCGGTGTACGCAATCGCCATTGCGGACAGCAGGAAAGCGATGTGGATGACAGTCTGCGCGATGAGGACTTTTTCGTCGTACGCGTGCGCGTTGATGAAGGTCTTCAGCAGGTGGATCGAGGAGATGCCGATGATCGCCATGGCCAGCTTGGTCTTCAGCACGGAGGCGTTCACGTGCGACAGCCACTCAGGCTGGTCGGGGTGGTCTTCCAGGTGCATGCGCGAGACGAAGGTTTCGTAACCGCCCACGATCACCATGATCAGCAGGTTGGAGATCATGACCACGTCGATCAGGCCCAGTACCACCAGCATGATGGTGGTTTCGGTCAGCTTGGTCGGCGCCTCGGTGCCCTTGACAGTGACTGCCTGCAGGATGTGCTCCAGCGAGTGCGCGTTGCCCAGCGCCGCACCGATCAGGTCCTTCAGCTCGACCCAGAAGTGGAACACATAGACGCACTGCGCCAGGATCAGGCCCAGATACAGCGGAAGCTGCAGCCAGCGGGACATGAAGATAAAGGCGGGAATGGGGCTGAGGCGTTTGCCGTTGGTGTTCAGGGGTTCGGTCATCTGCGGTTATAGATCAAGCGTTGGAAAAACAGCCGATATTCTACACGTGCAAGGGCACCGCTGTAGCGCCCGGGCTGTGCTACATTGCCGTTTTGTCTAATTTGCCTGAAGATTATGAAGCTCGATTGGGTGCAGGGCCTGCGCGGGATTGCCGTGCTGCTGGTGGTCCTGACACATGGCCGGTTTTTCCTGGACGGCACGCCGAATGAAGGGTTGGCCACTGCCTTGTTCCTGCCAGGCGCCATGGGCGTCGACCTGTTCTTCCTCGTCAGCGGCTTCATTATGGTCTACACCACCCGCGATGCCAGCGGCCCGCGCGACGCAGCGCTGTTCGCGGCCAAACGCTTGGCGCGGATCTGGCCAGCTTACGTGGTGGTGACGCTGGCGTGGATATTCATCAAGCGCGATGGCCTGTGGTTCTTCGACGATCCCGAACGCCTGCAGGCGCTGTTCCGGTCGCTGACATTCCGCCCGGTGACGCCGCAGGATGCGCCGTTCTTCGGGCTGGTGTTCCCGCTGGCGTGGACACTGGCGTTCGAAATGTACTTCTACCTCGTATTCTGCGCCAGCATGCTTGCGGGCCGCATGCGCTGGCTGGCACTGGCATGCTGGCTGGCGCTGACCCTGGTTGTGCTGCCGATGACGGCCGGCGGGCCCACCTTGGACGTACGCCAGTACCTGATGTTCGAGACACCCTACCTGCACCTCGTGACCAACCCGATCATCTGGGAATTTGTGGCCGGCATGGCAATCGGGCTGCTGTACCTGAGCCCCGGCGTGCGTTTCCCCAGTGCGGGGCTGGCCTGGCAGGCGGTCGTGTGCAGCGCAGGCTTTGTGCTGTGGTGGGGCTGGTCCGGCGTGGGCGGCTTCCACGGCCCGGCAGGGTGGGGCTGGCCGCTGGCGCTGATGCTGCTGGCGCTGGCCATTGCCAGCAAAACGGTCACCCTGCGCACGCCAGACTGGCTGCAGTGGGTCGGTAACGTGTCGTACTCGATGTACCTCACACATTTTCTTGGCCAAGTGGTCTTGACCCGCTGGCTGGACCAGCACTACCTGCACACGCGTAGCTGGAATGAGGTCTACCTCGCGCTGTTGCTGGCGATCCCGCTCGCTTCGTTCTCCCACTGGCTGCTGGAGCGCGGCCTGGGCGGATGGACGCGCCGCAAACTGGTATTGCTGGTCGATCGCATGCTGCCCGCGCCACCTGTACCAGAGGGTAAAGATGTGATTAAAATGGCAAAAGTGGCGCCTTGAATAATGTAAGGGCGCAGTAAGCGACAAGCTCTATTGTTGCAAGCAAACCATCACTAACCGGAGACAAGCATGACCAACCAGGGCGCTGACCAACAGGGACCAATGGAATCGCGTATTTTCGCGCCGCCAGCGGCATTCGTCGAAAAGGCCGCAGTATCGGGCATGGATGCATACAAGGCGCTGTGCGACGAGGCGGAGCGCGACTATGAAGGCTTTTGGGCGCGCCTGGCGCGCGAGCACGTGGAATGGCAAACGCCGTTCACCCGCACGCTGAACGAAGACAACGCCCCGTTCTACAAGTGGTTCGAAGACGGCAAGCTGAACGTCTCCTACAACTGCCTGGATCGCAACATCAAGAATGGCCTGGGCGACAAGACCGCGATCATTTTCGAAGCCGACGACGGCCAGGTGACCCGCGTCAGCTACCAGCAACTGCACGACAAGACCTGCAAGATCGCCAACGGCCTGAAGGCGCGCGGCATCAAGAAGGGCGACCGCGTCGTCATCTACATGTCGATGTCGGTGGAAGGCGTGGCCGCGATGCAGGCTTGCGCCCGTATCGGCGCAACGCACTCCGTGGTGTTCGGCGGCTTTTCCGCCAAGTCGCTGCAAGAGCGCATTATCGACGCCGGCGCCGTAGCCGTGCTGACCTGCGACGAGCAACTGCGCGGCGGCAAGCAACTGCCGCTGAAAGCCATCGTCGACGAAGCCCTGGCAATGGGCGGCTGCGACACCATCAAGAACGTGGTGGTGTACAAGCGCACCGGCGGCAATATCGCCTGGACCGAAGGCCGCGACATCTGGCTGCACGACCTGGTCGAAGGCCAGGCTGCCACCTGCGAACCTGAATGGGTGGAAGCGGAGCACCCGCTGTTCATCCTGTACACCTCCGGCTCGACCGGCACCCCGAAAGGCGTGCAACACTCCACCGGCGGCTACCTGCTGTGGGCCGCGCTGACCATGAAGTGGTCGTTCGACATCAAGCCGGAAGACGTGTACTGGTGTACCGCTGATATCGGCTGGGTCACCGGCCATACCTACATCGCCTACGGCCCGACCGCGGTTGGCGCCACCCAGGTTGTATTCGAAGGCATCCCGACCTTCCCGCACGCGGGCCGCTTCTGGGAAACCATCGCCAAGCACAAGGTCAACATCTTCTACACCGCACCGACCGCGATCCGCTCGCTGATCAAGGCCTCCGACGTGGATCCGAAGGTGCATCCGAAGAACTTTGATATCTCCTCGCTGCGCCTGCTGGGCACCGTCGGTGAACCGATCAATCCGGAAGCCTGGATGTGGTACTACAAGAACGTCGGCGGCGAGAAATGCCCGATTGTCGACACCTTCTGGCAGACCGAGACCGGCGGCCACATGATCACCCCGCTGCCGGGCGCGACCCCAATGGTGCCAGGTTCCTGCACCTTGCCGCTGCCAGGCATCATGGCCGCGATTGTGGACGAAGCAGGGCACGACGTACCGAACGGCAGCGGCGGCATCCTGGTCGTCAAGCGCCCATGGCCGTCGATGATCCGCACCATCTGGGGCAATCCGGACCGCTTCAAGGCCGGCTACTTCCCGGAAGAGTTGGGCGGCAAATACTACCTGGCAGGCGACGGCGCGATCCGCAACGCGGAAACCGGCTACTTCACGATCACCGGCCGTATCGACGACGTGCTGAACGTGTCGGGCCACCGCATGGGCACGATGGAAATCGAATCGGCGCTGGTTGCCAACCCGCTGGTGGCCGAAGCCGCGGTGGTCGGCAAGCCGGACGAAACCACCGGCGAATCGATCTGCGCGTTCGTGGTGCTGAAGCGCGCCCGCCCAACCGGCGACGAAGCCAAGCAGATCGCCACCGAACTGCGCAACTGGGTAGGCAAGGAGATCGGCCCGATCGCCAAGCCGAAGGAGATCCGCTTCGGCGACAACCTGCCGAAGACCCGCTCCGGCAAGATCATGCGCCGCCTGCTGCGCGTCCTGGCCAAAGGCGAAACGATCACCCAGGACGTCTCGACCCTGGAAAACCCAGCCATCCTCGAGCAGCTGAAAGAAACCTCCTGAGCCCAAACGGGCGGTGTCAGACCCTGCGGGTCTGACACCGGTTTACCGGTTTTAAGCCTTTTGCCCCAGAAAAACTTTGCACTCCCCGCTAACCCTGCTATAATTCGGGCCTCTCGCGATTGCCGAGAGAATGCAGGAGAGATGGATGAGTGGTTTAAGTCGCACGCCTGGAAAGCGTGTATAGGTTCATAGCCTATCGGGGGTTCGAATCCCCCTCTCTCCGCCAGAACACATATAAGTACTTGATTATGTACTTGATTTTTTTGAGAAAAAGCCAGCTAAGTGAGCTGGCTTTTTTGCTTCCCCTGCCTAACTTTTTGGGATGTTGGGTTAACTTTGGGATAAACCATTGATTCCCCTCCGTTCCCCTGATCTGATGTCTAAGCTGACGCCGGTTTATGTCGGATTCAATAAGGTCATCGCCGGCATTCGCGACATCGAGCGGAGTGTCGTATGACGACGCCGACCGGCACTATTCATTTGTCCGACGTGAAAGCTGAGCTGGGACGCCCGTGGAACCAGGCCATTCAGTTAAGCGATTCTGCGGTGCGCACTTTGGCAGGTGTAACGAAAGCGGTAGGTTGTTGACTGCGCTTTACAACGTCCGGGTAATCGGGCTACTCGGGGCCGTTTTCACGTATGAGGGGATTCAGCGCACTCGGCTAAGCGATGGAACTCTCTCCACCTGTTTATCAGCAATGGCGAGTTGAAGTTCTCGGGTTAATGCCGCCTAAGTAAACTACGTGACGGTCTTCTTCTAACCCATGTAACTGGCTAATCGGGGCAATGGATGTTGTAAAATTAGTTTCCCATCTAGAATATTGTTGGTGAGAGCGACGACTTGATCGAACGGTTCCAGTACGAAGGAAACAACGGGGCTTGTATGCGGTTCTCTGAAGCGCTTAAACCACTAAAGGCATCGAATTAGTTCAGTGAATCCACCTGATTACAACGCTGTCTTCACCTTCGTACTCGCAGGAGCTGCGCTGATTTACTTGGTGGCGAAACGCCCTGTAGAGAGAAAGCCGCACACCGGCTGGCTCGCTTTCCTTCTACTCGGGGTGCCAATGGTGGGTATGGTATTGGCTGGCGCATCAGGAAACCAAACGCTTGTTTGGGTATTCGGCATCGCTTGCATGCTCGCTGTACCCTTGTGGCTCTTCGTTACCATCCTCTTATGGGTGGCCTCACTCTTCCAGGGCGGCGGTAACAAGAAGCGTTAGCGCTGGTATGCTAAAGGTCTATATACGTCGTGGCTAAGCTGGGATAAATTTTGGGTTGACGTCGGGAACTTGAGGGGACTTCAGGGGAACGCCGTGGGCACAACGTCAGTCAAGACGCCACTAGAGGCCCTTCAATACCCCCCTGAAATGAGTTCATAGCCTATCGGGGGTTCGAATCCTCCTCTCTCCGCCAGGAATTCGGAAACGCCCCTCTTAAAGGGGCGTTTTTCATTTCGGTACTCACTGCTCAGCACCTCTTGATCGCAAAAAAAGCCGTCACGCCAACAATCTCGAAGTAGACCAGCTTGCCGCACGATTCCAGTGCGGTCTTCAGTTCCGTCGCATTGTCGCGCCGGTTGTTGAACACGCCCATTGCATTCATAAGCCACATGAACGGGCGCGCCAGCAGGTTCTTGTTGACGCTCTCCGACAATACGGATGTACCGAACAGTACGCCCTGATCTGATAGCAGTTTCGTGAGGTGGCGAAACACGATGCCCTTCTCAGCGAATGATCCCGGCACGCAGTGCATGACGTAGTTGATGCCGATGGAATCGAATGGCGCAGGGCGGTGGACTATCGGTTCCAGAAGGTTCTGGTTGTAAACCTCCGGCGAATAACGTGCCACTTTCTGCCTGGTCTTCTCCAGGCAGGATGCGCTCAGGTCCATTAAGGCCAGGCGCGGTGCGGTGGTTCCGAAGCGTATTCTGTTGAGCAGATAGCCTGTTCCAACGCCGACTTCAAGATGGTTGGAACTGGCATATTGTGCGTAGTGGGCATCGAGTCGCCCGATCGAACTGCCCCACGCGAACTTCGAAATCACGCCATACAAAACGGCGTCGTAAATTAGCAGGCTGAGTGGATTGAAATAACGCTGCGAACGCGCGACTTCCTGGCTGTAGTTCATGTGCGCCCCTTGATCATGGCAAGGATCGGTCGGCATAATGGGCATTTAATTTCTGTAAGTTCGATAATTTCTGTCAACACAGAAATTAAACGCCACGCAGGATGCAAAGTCAACGGATTTTGACTGGTTTCACGCGTTCAAACACCAGGTTGTTGGTCGACAATCGACCCGGCAGCGCTGTGGCCACCGGGCGAGTGTTCCTCCCCTTACTTCAGAAGAAGCTGAAAGATGCCATTGCTGGCGGTCACGTACAACATGCCCTTGGCATCAAACGCCAGGCCGACCGGTTGCGAAAGGGGGTTATTCAAGCCACCCAGAACGATGCCATTGGCGCCGGCTTGCCCGGCGACGGTGGTGACCATGCCTGCAGGCGTAATGCGGCGGATGGTGTGATTGTTTGTGTCTGCGACATACACGTTTCCTGCCCCGTCCACTGCGATACCTTGCGGACTATTGAAACTGGCGGCGGCTCCCTGGCCATCCGCTGATCCGGTAACGCCGGGAGTTCCGGCCAGCGTGGTGACTACTCCGGCTGGCGTGATCTTCCTAACGTTGTTATAAATCGAATCGACCACGTACAGGTTGCCTGCGCTGTCAGCCGCAATTGCGGGAAGCCAGCCAAAGCGCGCGGCCGATCCGGTGCCGTCGATCGAACCTTGCGTAAATGGGCCCAGCGGGCCGGCCAGCGTTGTCACTGCCCCGGTGGCGGGATCGATGCGGCGGATTGCGCCGTAGTCCGTCGCATAGAGGATTCCTGAGCGGTCCATCGTAAGACCCGACAAGGCGCCGAAGCTTGCTGCTGAACCGATGCCATCTACTGCGCCATAGCTCTGTACTTTTCCAGCCAGCGTCGTGACGGTGCCATCGCTCAGCACCTTACGGATCGTATTGTGCACGGCGTCCGCGACATAAGCCGTGCGAAGTGAATCAACTACGATTGCAGTTGGCCTGAAGAAGCGGGCCGACGTTCCCTTACCGTCACCTGGATCCGACAAGGTGGCATAACCGGTAGCTCCGGCAAGGGTGAAGACGGTACCGTTGGCGGCTATCTTGCGGATCAATTGGTTGCCCGTATCGGCAATCCACACGTTCCCCCAGACATCGACGGCCAAACCACGGGGCATGAAAAACCGTGCCGCTGCTCCCACGCCATCTATTGCCCCGCGCTCCGCCAGGGTGCCGGCAATAGTGCTCACCATGCCATCAGTGCCGATCTTGCGTAGCGCATTGAATTGCAGCGCCGGATTGGCTTCCGCAACAAATATGTTGCCGGCGCTATCCATCGTCAGCGCCACCAGCTGCCGGAAAGTGGCTGTTGCGAGCGGGCCGTCTGCAGGATTGGTGTCCGGTGGGGTCGTCGTTGAACGAGCCGCGAAGGTGGTGACAATACCGTCCGGCGTGATTTTGCGGATCGAGTGGTTGCCTTGGTCGCCGACATACAGGTTTCCCGCCGCGTCTACGGTCAAACCCGACAGGGTGTAGAAGCTGGCGGCACCATATTGCCCGTCTGCTGAGCCGTATGTAATTCCACCCGCCAGCGTGGTCACGACACCAGCAGGCGTAATTTTTCGAACGCTCGGCGCAGTGCCCATTACGCCGGAATCAGTCACATATAAGGTGCCGGAGCCGTCGATCGCCATCGATTGCATGACGCCAAAGCGGGCGGTTTTTCCTGCGCCGTCAACGCTCCCATAGTCTCGCGCCACGCCGGCCAAAGTCGTTACCACTCCATCAGGTGTAATCTTGCGGATAACGGCTTCTTCAGCGACGAAAACATTATTGGCTGCGTCTACCGCAAGCGCGGTGCTTGCCCGGAAGGTGGCGTCGCTCCCTTTGCCGTCGTCATGACCGCAGTTGTTGGCGCTGCCGGCCAGCACGGTTATTTCGCCGGCAGGGCTGATTTTGCGTACGCTGCATTTAAGGTCGGTGACATAAAAATTGCCGCCCGCGTCCCGGGCCATGGCCATTGGCTGATTCAACGCTGCATCGCTATCGCGCGCCGTCAGCGGCAGCAGAGTCACTACTCCTTGTGAGCTGACTTTGTACAGGGAAGTGTTCATTCCGCGGTCAAGCAAGTAAGTGTTGCCGCTGTTGTCGTGGGCAATGCCCATCAACTGCCCGTTATGGAAGCTGTCGACTTTAACGGAGCCCGCCAGCAGCGCGATGCCGGTTACCGTAAGCGTTGCCTGGCTGCTGGCCGCACTGCCGCCACTATTGCGAACCACCACGCTCCACTTGCTTGCGGAGTCGGCAAATTGAGCCGACGGCAGAACGTATTGCGCCCCAGTGGCACCAACTACGTCAACGCCATCGCGCTGCCATTGATAGCTGAGTGGAGCGCTGCCGGTCGCGGTGACGGAAAAGCTCACACTAGCGCCAACGGAGGTGCTGACGTCCAGCGGCTGTACGCTAATCGCCGGCGCGTTGACGACTGCTGGCGGCGGCGGGGTGTCAGCACCTTTTCCGCTTTCGCTCCCGCCTGCACCCCCGCCTCCACCCCCGCCGCAGGCGACGAGGCAGAGTGTAAATATGAATGCAAGTGTTAAGTGGCTTTGGTGGGGGACGTTTGATCGCATTGCTAGCCTTGACGCGCGTGTGGGCGGATGTTGAAAAAAGGGCTACACGCTACAACAAAGCATGAATCAAAACAAGAGTGATGTCACTCTAATAATTCGTTGGCCAACGTCGAACCTCAGGCCATCCAGAAGAAGACGGCAGTCAGGCGCTTATCTGTATGGTCGAAGCCGAAGTATCCGGTTGCGGAGTGCACCAGGTTCGCCTTATACAGAAGAATACGGTTGAAGCGGTTCTCCACCCGCACATCTTCCTGCCATGCTTCCCGCGGCAGGCCCTTTACCTTCAGCGCTTCCCGCAGGTTGGCATGCGGCGGCATGCACAGGTTGCCGCCCAGCGTGCCGTTTGGCTGGCGCTGGCGGTAGAACGATGTACCGCAATCCGGATCGGGATCGGGCGTCAGGTAGATCACGCAGGCATAGCGGCAAAGCTTGGTCGAATCGGTATGCGGGCGCGCGCCCGAATCCGGCATGCCGACCAATTGCGCGTAATTGTGATTGAGTGAGGACCCCTCGGGCGTCGCTTCCTGCCACAACCGCTTGGCGCCGGTCATCTTCTTTACCCAGGTTTCCACGAACTCGATCTCCGGGGGCGTGAGCGCGTTTGGCGTGCGCTTGCCTGGCCATGGTTCGTTGGCATAGGGCGCACCCAGTTCCCAGTAGTCTTGGTTGTAGCAGCGCTGGGAGATTTCCTGGGCGTTCGGCAGGAAGTCGTCCTGCACCCAGTAGTCACGGCCTAACTGGGGTTTGCGGTAAGGAAGGATGGGTAGCATGGCCTTGAGCGTAGCAAGAAAACAGCGTTTTAACGTCTTCTTAACGCGCGCGGTGTGTTCAGATTGACACGCCGCCGCGACCGATTGCAAGATTTGCATGCATATCGTCCACAACCGGGCCTCACGAGGGCTTTTTCAAGGAGATGACGCAATATGAAGAAGTCCACGCTTTCCCTTGCAGCGCTGGCCATGCTGGCCGCCACCCACGCCCAGGCAATCACCTACGGCCAGGCCGACGGCAACAAGCACCCGCAGGTTGGGGCTTTGGTGGATTACGACAGCAAGGGCACCGCCTACGCTTTCTGCACCGGTACCATGATCAGTCCGACCGTCATGCTGACGGCCGCCCATTGCAACCCGGGCGTGGCGACAGTGAAGGTGACGTTCGACAGCAAGGTGCTGAATTCGGCGGTCATGCATGTGGGGCAGTACCACGCCCACCCGGACTATCGCGCTCAGCAAAATGATCCTCACGATATTGCCGTGATTGTGTTCGACCAGTCGATTCCCGATGTGGCTCCGGCGCAGCTTCCAACGCTTGGTTTGTTCGATACCTTGAAGAGCAATGGACTGCTGGCCAACAGCACCTACACGGCGGTGGGTTATGGCGGGCAGGAGCGCACCTTTGACGATAAGGGGGGCTGGACCATCGCTTACCAGGACACGCGCGAATGGTCGGTCTCGGCCTTCGGTGCGTTGAACGATAGCTGGCTGCGCCTGTCACAGAACAATGCGGTTGGAAACGGCGGCACTTGCTACGGCGATTCCGGCGGGCCGAACTTCTTCGGCAGCGGCAAGGGTGAGACCAGAATGTTGGCCGGGACCACCATCACAGGCGATGTACCCTGCGTGCAAAGCAATGTGATCTATCGTCTCGATACCCCATCGGCTCGGGCCTTCCTCGCCGGGTTCGTGACCTTGCCTTAACGGCCCGACCGATCAAGCGGCCAGCCGATTGTCAGCGGCATTGTCCTGGATCTTCACCTGCGCGCCGGTGCGGAGGATTGCTTCGTGCAGCGCAGGCGTATTGTCCTTGACCAGGATATCAACGTTCAAAGCTGCGGCCTGCGCCAGAACTTGCGTCAGTTCGGCGGCGCTGGCGCCGTGCAGGCTGGCGATGCGTACTGCATCGACACGGGCGTGCCCGAACACAGTAGGGAGCTGGCTTGCGCTGGCAACCTTCACCGAAATGCGAAAACCATTGCGGCGGTAGTTGTCCGCCACGTAGTTCAGCATCCAATTCTGGCGCGCGTTCACGGCCGGCAGCTGCAGCACGATCTGTGCGAGCGGCAGGCCAAGCGAGTCGAGGATGCGGCGGAACGCCATGCCGTGATTGCTGCTGACGGCACTGAGCAGGCGGTCGTGCACATTCAGGTGCAGGGTGTGGGCGCCCAGTTCTTCGTTGCGGAAGAAGTTAATGGCGTGGAGTGTGCGGCACAGGCGGTCCAGCGCTACGGATTCGTCGTCGCTGGCGGCGCCGTCGAGGTAGTTCCAGATCGGCAGGCTGCGGTCTTCTTCCGCCACGCCGCGCACCCGGCCTGCATACGCGGTGATCTTACCGCTGCCTGGCTCACGGATTGGCAGGAAGGCGCTACCCAGCCAGCAGTTGAAGATATGGCCCTGCACTTCGCCGTCGCCGCTTAGGCGCAGGCTGCTGGAGGGCGTCGCGCCGGTCGCAAGACGCTCCAGGTAGGCTGTCAAGGCTGGGTAGCTCATTTCGGGTTCCTCGGAATAAGGTGGGAGCCCAGTCTACGCCGCAGCCCTCGATGAAGTGAACGAAGGTTTCGACATATCCAACTGCGTAATACTCAGATGGCCGCAGTATCCACCGCCGCTGCGGGCGTCACCGTTCTTTTCGATGTCGAGTGCGAAACGCACGGCGGGGTCTTGCGCCAGCTTGCGCATGTAGCGCGCGATATTTGGGTATCCAACATCGAGCGAAAGCACCTTGTGGTACTCGGCCCAGCGGCCGATGGCGAACAGATAGGCGTCTGCGACGGTTGGCCGGGTCCCGCCCAGCAGCCATTCGCGGCCATCGAGCAATTTGTCGAGGTAAGCGTATTCAACACGCACGCTGTCTTCGCCGTATTTGCGCAGCACGGACTTTACGACCGGGTCATCGATGCCGGCGTCATACAACTTCCACAAGGGTGCGAAGGCCGCAAACAAGTCGGTGACCAGGTAGGACAGCATGGATGCCAGCCGGTCCGCATCCGGCGTGCCGGGCGCAAAGCCCAGGCCCTGTGCCACGCCGCGCTGGCCGATGTGCTGCAGGATCGCCAGGCTTTCGGTCAGGCTGTCGCCGTTGGCGAGCATGGCCGGGGTTTTCATGCGTGGGTTCACCTTCGCGAATTGCTCCGGCCATTTTTCCATCATTTCGATGCGGACCAGGTGGTAGGGCTGGCCAAGCCATTCGGATGCGATGACCGATGCCAGCGAGCAGCCGCTTGGTACGCCGTAAAAGATGACTGGTTCCATTCGATTTCTCCATATGATTGATTGGTAGGGAAAATATACGGGCGTGGGCGATGCTCGAAAAGATGGTCTAATGTGGAATCAAAGTCTCCAAATGTGGACGATTAATGCGGAACCTGAACGACTATTATTTTTTTGTGCAGGTAGTGGAGCAGGGCGGTTTTGCCCTGGCGGCGCGCCACACGGGTATGCCCAAATCGACCCTGGCCAAGCGCGTGGCGGCCCTGGAAGCGGAGCTTGGCGTGCGGCTGATCCAGCGCACGTCCCGGCGTTTCACGGTGACGGAGCTGGGGCAGCAGTTCTACCGGCACGCGGCAGCCATGCTGATCGAAGCCGATGCGGCGGAAGACATAGTGAAAGGGCGGCTGGCCGAGCCAAGCGGCACGGTAAGGATCACAGCCTCGGTGCCGACGGCGCAGGGCCTGCTGGCCAAAGCGCTGGTCGAACTGGCGGTGGCCTATCCAAAGATACACGTCTCGCTGCATGTGACGGATCGATTTGTCGATATGGTGCAGGAAGGTTTTGATATCGCAGTGCGCAATCACTTTGCTCCGCTGCCGGACTCGGGGCTGGTGCAGCGGCGCGTCGCGTCGGAGCCGATTTGCCTCGTCGCCTCGCCGGCGTATTTGGCTGCACGCGGAACGCCACGGCTGCCGCAAGACCTGCAACAGCATTCGGGCCTGATCAGCAGCATGGCCGGCGGCCCCTGGCGGCTGGAGAGCGATAATGGTGTGATGGTGGAAGTTGCTTTGACGCCGCGCATGCATGCGGATGAATCCACTGTACTGCTCCATGCGGCGCAGGAAGGGCTGGGCATCGCCTGCCTGCCGCGGCACATGTGCGAGGCTGCGATAGCCGCAGGCCGCGTGCAGCGAGTGCTGCCGGAGTGGCGCGCGGGCACCGTGACCACCACACTGTTGATGCCGCACCGGCGCGGCCAATTGCCCTCGGTGCGGCTGGTGGCCGATGCCATTGTGGGAGAATAGCGCCCGCAATGAAGAACAATCCCCTCATAGAAATCTACCGCGACGAATGGCTGCTGGCGGTGCACAAGCCGGCCGGCCTGCTGGTGCATCGCAGCCCGATCGATCCGCATGAAACCGAATTCGCCTTGCAGTATGCGCGCGACATGAACGGCGGCGAGTACGTGTACGCCGTGCATCGGCTGGACCGGCCAACTTCCGGCCTGCTGGTTTTTGCGCGTGACCAGCAGACGGCCAGTGTGCTCGGCAAGGCCTTCATGGCGGGTGAAGTGCACAAGCGCTATCTCGCCATGGTGCGGGGCTGGGCGCCGGAAGAGGGCATCATCGATCATCCTTTGCGCGAAGAACCGGAGGACCGCCGCTGCAAGGATGAAGAGGCGCCGATACGCGAGGCGGTGACCCGTTACCGCAGGCTGGCGACAACGGAGATCCCGGTCGCCATTGAAGGCTATAGCAGCAGCCGTTACAGCCTGGTGGAGCTGTTCCCGGAAACCGGCCGCCGCCACCAGTTGCGGCGGCACATGAAGCACATCAGCCACCCGATCATCGGCGATGCCAATCACGGGCGCGGACGCCATAACCGCTACTTTGCCGAGCGCTTTGGATTCGGGCGGCTGATGCTGGCGGCAGTCGGCATGTCGTTCAGGCATCCGGTGACGGGCGAGATGCTGGAACTCAGCGCGGCCCCGGAAGCCAGCTTCCTGCAGGTGCTGTCAATTTTCTCCCGCGATAGCGGCGTTCGCGATGCCGTAGGGGACGTGCCCGGTTGGGACGAACTCGCGCGCTGAATCGCAGTGCATGGTCTGGTCGTCGAAGAAGATATCGGCGCCAAAGGCCTTCAGGAAGGCGCCTTTCGGCATCCCGCCAAGGAACAGCGCTTCGTCGATACGGATATCCCAGGCACGCAAGGTGCGGATCACGCGTTCGTGAGCCGGCGCGGAGCGTGCCGTGACCAGGGCGGTGCGGATCGGCGCATCGTCGGCGCCGTGGGCTGCCTGGATCGCGTGCAGCGCGCCAAGGAAGTTCTTGAAAGGACCGCCCGGCATCGGGTCGCGCGCGGCTTCCCTTTCGTTGCGGGCAAAGGCATCCAGGCCAAGCTGCTTGTAAATGCGCTCGGAATCGTCGGAGAACAGCACTGCATCGCCGTCGAAGGCAATGCGCAATTGGCCGCTGTCGTCCTCGCGGTGCGATGGCAGGATGGTGGCGGCGGCATGGCCCTGGGCCAGCGATTCGCGCACGTCATCCGGATTGGTGGACAGGAAGAGCTGAGCCCCGAAGGCTTCGACATAGCGGTGGGTGCTGGCGCCGGAGCAGAAAGCGGCGCGCTTGATGTCGAGCTGGTAGTGCTCGATGGAGTTGAAAATCCGGATGCCGGTGTCGGCGCTGTTGCGCGACAGGAGTACTACTTCCACCAGCGGCGTGGCGGGCGCACCCTTGTTCAGGGCCAGCAGCTTGCGCACCAGGTTGAAGGCGGGGCCGGGCTCCAGCACCACATGTTCGTTCTCGCGCTGGTGGGCGCAATACGCGGCCACGCCCTGGGATTCGAAAATGGCATGGCTCTCGTCCAGTTGGAACAGGGCTCGCGATGAAATGGCAACGACTAGCTTCATGTTTTACCTCCTTGGTCCTATTTTCGCAGACGCTGCGACAGATTGTGTCGCACACCCTGCGACATGCGCTGTCGCAATGGCGGCGAATACTGGCGCATCTTCAGCGAGTACAGGAGGTGCAGTTTGGGCGAAGGGAATTTCACGATGGGCGACATTGCGCGCGCCGTCGATTTCGTACGAGGGCTGAATGCGGCGCGTGGCGGCTTGCTGGCGTGCCCGGTGTCGCGCCTGCAGGTCCAGTTTCGGCTTGGGTACCGGCGCGCTTGCGAACTGGCTTCACGGCTGGAAGAACTGGACGTGTGGGAGATCGTCGTTACGCCAAGTGGATTGCGGGGCGCACGGCTTAAATAATTGCTACAATGAAATTTTTGATGACCTGGCATTAATCGGATGGCTTCCAAAGATTCGATGTTCCGACAGTGGAATATGCTGCGGCTGGTGCCGCGTGCACCACTCAGCATTACGGCTGCCGAGATTACCGAGCGCCTGGCCCAGGCCGAATACCCGATCGACAAGCGCACGGTCGAGCGTGACCTGAAAGCGCTGGAATCGCTGTTTCCGTTGATGGTCGATGAAACGTCCAAACCATTCAAGTGGAGCTGGCGGCGCGATGGCGCGATCTTCAGCCTGCCCGGCATGTCGGTACCGGAAGCGTTGACGCTGACGATGGTGGAGCAGCACTTGCAGCGGCAACTGCCGCCATCGACACTGGATGCCTTGCAGCCGCATTTCTCGGCGGCGGCGCAGACCCTGGCAGCGATTGACGACCGGACGCAAACCAAGGCGTGGCTGGGCAAGGTGCGCAGCATTCCATCGGCACAGCCCCTGCTGCCGGCCGAGGTGGACGAGCAATGCCAGCGTACCGTCTACGATGCGCTGATGAAGGACCGCCAGCTCAAGCTGCATTACCAGAAGCGCGACGGCAGTGCGCTGACCGTCTACGAGTCTGTCCACCCGCTGGCCATCGTTCAGAAGGCAGGCACGGTCTACCTGGTCTGCATGTTTTCCGACTATGAGGATGCGCGCACGATTGCGCTGCATCGCGTCAAGCAGGCGGAGATGCTTTACCTGGAGGCGCGCCGCAAAGAGGGCTTCGATATCGACGCCTACATCGCGCAGGGGCAGTTCGGCATTGCGAGCGGCGGCGAGATCCGGCTGCAGGCGGTATTTACCCGCGCCGCCGGCGAGCACCTGGCTGAAACGCCGCTCAGCAAGGACCAGGTCCTGTACAGCGAATCGGCCGATCACCTGCGGCTGATCGCCACCGTGCCGCGCACCCGCGCGCTGACCTGGTGGCTGCTCGGTTTCGGCGACGGGGTGGTGGTTCACGAGCCAGCCGACCTGCGGGAAGAGATCAAACAGACCGCGCAACGCATGGCGGCGGCTTACCTGTGAGGTGATTTGCCCCGCAACCGCCGCCACAAGCCGATCAGCCATTCAATAAATGCTGCCATCGGCTTGCGCAGGAAGGGGACGTCGTAGGACAGCAGCAGCAAGCCGATCGGGATGTCTTCCACTCCGACCACCGGCAAATACGGTGCCAGGATACCAACAGCAATCAGCGTCAGCGCGAGGGGAATCCGCACCCAGCGCGCGCGGTCCGAACGCGCCCATTCGATGAAGCGCTTCGCTTTGCCCGGCACCTCATGCTCGAGGTCATCGACAGCATGGTCGAGCTGACGTTTTCCTTCCTTAGCCATGAGGCCATCTTACTGCGGCTCGGCCTTGGGGCGCGCCCGGCTCAAGCTATATGGTTTTGATCTAGAAACTTCGAAAGAATATATACATTCCACATTTCTTACTTGCCTAGAATGGTTCTCGATTTGTTAAAGATTGCTTCGAGACCATGACATCATTTGCGAGGGAATGGAAGGCAATGGCTGCGGCGACGATGGTCGCGCTGTGCATTCCGGCCGCGCAGGCAATCGAAGTCAAGCAATCCGTCGTTGGTCCCGGATGGGCCAGGAATTCCGTCAACGTGACCGTGTTCCGCAAGAATTCCCTCGTCACGCACCAGGGCGTGCAGTATGCCGCTTATTACGACGCGGAGCGCTACGTGGTGCTGGCAAAGCGCCGGGTAGGCGCCGGCGGCTGGACCGTCCAGCGCAGCCAATACCAGGGCAAGGCGGAAGACGCGCATAACGGCATCAGCATCATGGTCGATGGATCGGGCTACCTGCACGTGGCGTGGGACCACCACGACAATCCGTTGCGCTATGCCCGCAGCATGGTTCCGGGCGGGCTGGCGCTGGGCGCGCCACAGGCGATGCTGGGGGGCGATGAACATGCGGTGAGCTATCCCGAGTTTTATCGCCTGCCGGACGGCGACCTTCTGTTTCTTTATCGCGACGGGGCTTCTGGCCGCGGCAACCTGGTGATGAACCGTTATCGCCACGCCAGCGCAACATGGGAACGCCTGCAGGACAAACTGATCGACGGCGAGGGGCAGCGCAATGCTTACTGGCAGGCGTATGCGGACAGCCGCGGCGTGTTCCATCTGTCATGGGTGTGGCGCGAGTCGCCGGATGTGGCAAGCAACCATGACCTGGCTTATGCCCGCTCGCGTGATGGCGGCAAGAACTGGGAGCGTGCCGACGGCAGGCCTTACCAGCTTCCCATCACCGCAGCCAGCGCGGAGTATGCCTTACGCATTCCGCAGCGCAGTGATTTGATCAACCAGACTTCCATGGCCGCCGATGACGCAGGCCATCCTTATATCGCGACTTACTGGCGGGATGCGGACAGCGCGGTCCCCCAGTATCGCGTGGTGTTCCATACGGGGCAGCGCTGGGAAGCGCGCGCCCTGCCGCTGCACAAGACCGCATTCAGCCTGTCGGGCGGCGGCACGAAACGCATTCCGATGGCGCGGCCGCAGTTGCTGCTGGCCGGGCAGGGCGGCTTGCTGGTATTTCGCGACGAAGAGCGCGGCAGCAAGGTGTCGGTCGCCGTCATCAGGGATTTCCAGTCTTTCCAGTGGTCTGTGCACGACTTGTCCGAAGGCTCGGTTGGCGAATGGGAGCCGACCTTCGACAGCGAGTTGTGGAAGTCGCGCGGCATCCTGAGCCTGTTCGTTCAGACGGTGGCGCAAGTGGACGGGGAGGGCGTTGCGCAAAGGCCGGCAGAACCCGTGCGCGTGCTTGACTGGGAGGTGCCAGAGCAGTTTCGTTAGATAAGAAGTAAAAAAATGGAGACATAAAAAATGAGGAAGAAAGTACTGGCAACGCTGGTGCTGTTGGCATTGGCCGCCGCATATGGCACTGGCGCTGCGGCGCAGGAAGCAGTGGAAGCGGCTGGAGTTTCAGCAGCGCCTGCGGCGGCGGTTGCGTCGGGCGATGTTGCGGCCAACGTGGACGCGGCGAATACTGTGGTGGTGACGGGTTTCCGCTCCAGCCTGCAGAAGGCCCTGAACCTGAAAGCCCAGGCGATCGGCGTGCGCGATTCCATTGTGGCGGAAGACATCGGCAAGTTCCCCGAGTCGAACGTGGCGGAGTCGCTGCAACGGGTGCCTGGGATTATCCTGAACCGCGATGAGAGCTCGGCCGAGGGCCAGCGCATTTCCATCCGCGGCTTGCCGACAGAGTATTCCGTCACCACGCTGAACGGGGCGCCGGTGAATACCACCAGTACTGGCTCCATCGGCAACGCGGCGCGCGGCTTCAACTACGACGTGTTTGCATCCGAGCTTTTTGGCCGGGTGGACTTCTTCAAGTCGCCGCTGGCGGAACTGCCGGAAGGAGGCATGGGCGGTGTGGTGGACTTGCAGTCGCCACGACCGTTCGATAATCCCAGGGGCGCGGTGCGCTATTCGGTAACGGCCGCTTACAACACCATGTCCGAGAAGACCGACCCGGCTGCCTTCGGCCTGTTCTCCAAAACCTGGGGCAACTGGGGCTTTCTGATTGGCGGCGCGCATTCGAAGGCGATGAACAACCGTTCCGGCTTCGAGGCGACCGGTGGTTACAACAGCTCGGCGCGCGGCAGCAAGACGCCGGTGCAGGGCAACTTTGCGATGCAGCTCGATTACGACGACCCGCGCGCCAACCTGTCCGGCTACACGCGCGAGCAGGTGGATAATGCGCTGTTGCCGCGCATTTACCGCTTCTACGGCTCTTCCAATGACCGCAGCCGCGACGGCCTGGTCTCATCGCTGCAGTACAAGGACAGCACGCTGAATGTCAGCCTGGATACCATGTACTCGAAGCTGAAAAATTCGCGCGACGAGCTGTATTACGGCATCCTGATTCGCAACAGCAAGACTACCAACCGAAGCGCGCCGCCGGGTACCGCAGGCCACAATGGGCTGGTGCCGATCGACGTCCACATCGATCCCGGTTCGAACCTGCTGACTGGTACCTTCGGCAATACCTCCTACAGCAGCGGCGTTACCTACAGCGAGGATGAGACGAAGTTCAGCTATGCCGCAATGAACGCGAACTGGAAGGCGACAGACACCTTGGCGCTGACTGCGCAACTGAGCGCCAACAGCAGCAAGGCGCAGACTTACCAGGATACCTTGTCCGGCCAGATCTTCGGCATTACTTCCACCATCGACTACGGCAGCGACCACGTTTATCCGTCGCT
>JBCNOX010000279.1:0-6825 GCA_039593645.1 Pseudoduganella sp. | reverse complement strand
AACAGTCTTACGCATATTGTCTCCGTTATTTTGATATTGGTGAGGCAATGTTACGCAGGGCTAGCAATATCAAAGTATTGCGTCTTTTCGAATTGATATTCCGAAAACATATGAGTCAGCTCGTGCCTGCCTTGTCCGCTGGACGGCGCGAGTGCCACCATCGGGCACCAGCCTGATGTCTGATTTATGCAACTTGTGATATTTCGATAGTTTTCTTGCGGAAACGAAAGTTACAATTTGCGGTCGAATAATTTGCAGGACTCACAGTGTCAGATAACGTCTACGCCGCGCCGAGCGCCAACTTTGATGAACGATTGGATTCCGACGCGGAGAACCGCTTTTATGTGGTCTCCACGCGCAAGCTGCTGATCCTGTTCTTCGCCACCTTCGGCCTTTACCAGCTCCACTGGAATTTCCAGAACTGGCAGCTGCATAAACGGGCGACCGGCGAAAGCGTCTGGCCGCTGCCGCGCGCCATTTTCGCCATCTTCTTCACGCATTCGCTGTACCGTGAGATCGCCGCCTACGATTCCACCGGCGACAACCGCCGCTGGGATAGCGACGTCCATGCCAGCGGCATGGTATTCCTGCTGTTTATCGGCTACGCCCTGTCATGGGTCGGCACCAACTCGACCTTCCTCGACGTGGCTTCAATACTGCTGCTGATACCAGTCGGCCTGCTGCTCAAGACGGTGCAGGTGGAAGTCAACATTCGCAGCGGCGATCCGTCCGGCAGCAGCAACGACAGCTTTACTGCGGCCAATATCGTCTGGTGCGTCATCGGTGGCCTGATCTGGCTGCTCGCCGCGATCGGCATCCTGTTCAGCCCTTAATCTTGCCTTGGCGATTCATCATGACCGAAAACGTTTACGCGGCCCCGCTGTCCAACCTGGATGAGCAAATCGCAGCCGACACCAGTTCGCGCTTCTATGTCGTCTCGACGCGCAAGCTGCTGGTCCTGTACTTCATGACCCTCGGCCTGTACCACCTGTACTGGAACTATAAGAACTGGGCCCTGCATAACGAGGCAACTGGGGACGGCGTGTGGCCGGTGCCGCGCGCAATCTTCTCCATCTTCTTTACGCACAGCTTGTTCCGCGAAGTTGCGACCCACGACGTGACGCAGGAACGCGCCGCGTGGGACGCCGGCTCGGCCGCAACCTTCATGGTGCTGCTGGTCATCGGCGGGAACATCCTGGAGCGGATGGCATCGAAAGGGCTGGGATCGCCCCTGACCGATATCGCCTCCATCGCCTTCCTGGTGCCAACCGGCCTGCTGCTGAAGCAGGTGCAGATGGAAATCAACGCGCGCTGCGGCGATCCTGCCGGCAGCAGCAACGCTTCGTTCTCCGGGGCGAATATCGCCTGGTGCGTTGCGGGGGCCGTCTACTGGGGCCTGGCGATCCTCGGCATCTTCTTCGTCGATTAATCGGCCTTGTGGCCTGCCAGTGGCATCTCGGGCAGGAACAGCAGCACAATCAGTCCCAGCAGCACCAGCAGCGCGCCTGCGCCGAAAATCCCAGCAATCGCGTGGCGGTACACCGCCACCGTCGCAGGCAGCACGCTGACGCCGGGGCCCACTGCGGCCACGGCTTTCACGCCGTGGACGTGCAGCGAACGCGCCAGCATGGCGCCCGAGCCAGTCACGCCCAGCAAGCCGCCCAGGGAACGGAAGAAGGTCAGCATCGCCGTGCCCACGCCGCGGCGCGGCAGCGGCAAGGCGTTTTGCACCGCGATGGTCATGTTCGGCATCACCAGTCCCAGGCCCGCACCGAGCAGGAAGATCGCCGGTTCGATGACCCAGTAGCCCCACCCGGCCTCCATGCCCAGCGCCAGCGTGGTAAATGCCACCAGCGCCGCCACCAGCCCACCCAGCTGCACCCCCTTGTACTTACCGGTACGCGCCAGCCTGCGGCCGCTCAGCATCGAGGAACCGACCAGGCCAATCATCATGGCCACCGTGAGCAGGCCCGAACTGGCGGGGCTGCTGCCCATCACCACCTGGAAGAACAGCGGAAAGAACACGGTTGCGCCCATCAGGCCCATGAAGGTCAGCGCCATCACCACGCTGGCGATATTGAACACGCGGTTGCCGAACAAATCCGGCGGCAGCACCGGCTCCGGCACCTTGCGCACGTGCACGGCCAGCCAGGCGCCCAGCACCACGGCCAGCACGCTGCACACCTGCACCTGCGGCGAATCCCAGGCCCATTCGGTGCCGCCCAGCGCCAGCACCAGCAGCGCCGAGGTGATCGAACCGGTCATCAGCACGGAGCCCAGGTAATCGACACGGTGCGCGTGGTGCACCTGCTCCTTGTGCAGTGCCCGCGCGATCGCGTAAAAGGCCACGGCGCCAACCGGCAGGTTGACGTAGAAGGTCCAGTGCCACGACAGCGCATCGGTAATCAGGCCGCCCAGCACGGGACCAAGCAGGCTGGTGGCGGCGTACACCACCGGCACCATGCCCATGCGCTTGCCGCGCTCGGCCGGCGGAATGATGTCGGCGATGATGATCTGCGCCAGCGGCAGGAAGCCGCCCGCGCCCACCCCTTGCAGTGCGCGGAACACGATCAGCTGCGTCATGTTCTGCGCCAGGCCGCACAGCGCCGATCCAAGCAGGAAAGCGCCCATGGCGGCGAAGATCATCGGCCGGCGGCCATACTGGTCGGCCAGCTTGCCGTACAGCGGCATGGTAGCGGTGGAAGCCAGCACATAGGCCGTGACCACCCAAGACAAGTGGGCCATGCCGCCCAGGTCCGCCACGATGCGCGGCAAGGCGGTGGCGACGATGCTCTGGTCGAGCGCACTGAGGCCCAGCACAGCCATCATGGCCAGGTAAACGGCGCGGATTTCGCGCTCGGTGACGGGGGTGTCCTTCATGGTGTTCCGATGATGTTCAGGGGTTCAATGGCGGCCTCCAGGGCGGCCAACTGGGCCGGCGTCAGGCGCGCGATGCGTTGCGCCATCCAGTCGCGGCGCTTGTCGCGCAGCGCTTCGATGCGTTCCGTGCCAAGCGCAGTGGCCTGCAGGCCGGAGCGGCGGCGGTCTTGCGGGTCGGGCGCACTGCGCTCCACCAGTCCCGCCTCTTCCATCGCCTTGATATGGCCGCTCATGGTGGCGGCGCGCACGTTTTCCATGCGCGCCAGTTCCGCCACGCCGATGCCCGGCTGCTCCTGGATAATGGCCAGCAGCATGTACTGCACCAGCGGGATATCGCCGCCGTTCTCGCTGGCATCGCGCCGCATTTCGCGCACCAGCCGCTTGAGCGTCAGGCGCAATTCTTCGCTGGCTGCCAGCACCCGCGGCGACAGGCTGGCTTCAAGTTTTCTTGGCATCGGTTGGGGTAATTAGGTAGGCTACCTACCTATATTACCGGATTTCTCCTGGCCGCGCAAAAGCGCCAGCAAATGTTCACGCGCCGCGGCCAGCGTCATGTCCTTCTCCTGCAGGTGCGGCAGCAGCTTCTCGAACAGTTCGCGGCGGCGCGCTCCCGACTCGGTTATATCGCGCCGGTCGCTGAAAAAGTCCATCAGCGTGGAGCCGCACAGGCAATTGCGGTAAGCCTCGACAATCGCAACGCTGTCGTCGTCGAAGCTTTGCTTGAGGCCAGAGATGTCCTGGCGCACCGACCGGGTTTGCTGCATGAATTCCTGCGCCGTTGCGAACACTCGTCCGCAATAGCCGCAATGCTTGGGGAAGGCCGACGCCGCCAGGGCTTGCAAGCCTTCGAAGAAAAGACGTTCCTCCATTTTTGCAACCTCTTCCTTCCAGTCCGCTGCAATTTATGAGAAAGTAAATCTTTCCCGCTGCGGAGCACACATGACCCTTCAGGAGCATTGCCGTATCGAACCGCTGGAGCGCGCACATGCGCTGCATGCCAGCTTCTACACCGACCAGCAATGGCTGGAATTCGAACAGCGGGAAGTCTTCGGCGCCGCCTGGCAACTGGCCGCGCACACCGGGGAGCTCGGTGCGCCGGGCGACCACGTGGTCGGCGACATTGCCGGCAAGCCGATCATCATCATACGCCAGGCCGACGGCAGCCTGCAGGCTTTCTTCAACGTCTGCCGCCACCGCGCCGGGCCGCTTGCAACCTGCAATGGCAAGGGCGCCCGCGCACTGCATTGCAAGTACCACGGCTGGACCTACGAACTCGATGGCAGCCTGCGCGCCGCCACCGAAATGCAGGGCGCGGCCGGTTTCGACAAGTCGGCGATCCGCCTGCCCCGCATCCAGGTGCGCGAGTGGCAAGGCCTGGTGTTCGTGGCGCTGGACGCCGCCGCGCCGCCGTTCGAGCAAGTCTTCGCCGGCATCGCCGAGCGTATCGCGCCAACCGATTTGTCGCACATGCGCTTTGCCAAGCGCGATACCTACAAGCTCGAATGCAACTGGAAGGTATATATCGATAACTTCCTCGAGGGCTATCACCTGCCTTTCGTCCATCCCGGCCTGTCAAAGGTGCTCGACTACCGGGTCTACGACACCGAACTGGCGCAATGGCATTCGCTGCAGCATTCGCCGCTGCGCAACAACGACGGCATCTATGGCGACGGCAATGCCTGGTACTACTTCATCTACCCGAACATCATGCTGAACATCACGCCGGGCCGGCTGCAGACCAACCGCATCCTGCCGGCGGGACACCGGCAATGCATCGTGGAGTTCGACTATTACTACACCGACGATCCGGAAGTACAGGCGCGCGTGCAGGCCGAACAAGCCTTCAGCGACGAGATCCAGGCGGAGGACATCAGCATCTGCGAGCACGTCCAGCAAGGCCTGGCGTCCGGCTCCTACAGCGCGGGGCGCCTGAACCCCAAGCGCGAAAGCGGCGTGTGGCACTTTCAGAATCTGCTGCGAGCCGCCTATGCACGCCACGAATAAGGGCAAGCCGCTCGGCTTCTGGATGTGCACTTCCCTGATCGTGGGGAATATGATCGGCATGGGCATCTTCATGCTGCCCGCCGCGCTGGCGCCGTTCGGCAGGAACGCCTTTGCGGGATGGGCCGTCACCGTCATCGGCTGCCTGTTCATCGCCCACGTCTTCGCCCGGCTGGCGCGCGCCATGCCGGACGAGGACGGACCTTACGGCTACTGCCGCCGCGCCTTCGGCAACGGCGTTGCCTTCTTTACCATGTGGTGCTACTGGGTGTCGATCTGGGTCACCAATGCCGCGCTGGCGATCGGCATCGTGGGCTACCTGACAACGCTGGCCCCGGCACTGTCCTCTCACCCCGCCCTGCCGCCGCTGGCGGCCATGAGCATCATCTGGTTCTTCGTGCTGGTCAGCCTGCGCGGGGCACTGGCTTCGGGCCGGGTGCAGCTGGTGTCGGCGGCCCTCAAACTGTTGCCGATGGGCGCCATCGTGCTGCTCGGCGCCTGGATTTTCGCCAGCGACAGCGCTGCTTATGCGGCGCACCTGCCGCCCACCCCGTTCACGCTGGACGGCACGGCCGCTGCCGGCACCATCGCCCTGTTCGCAATGCTGGGCGTCGAATGCGCGTCGCTGCCGGCCACCAAGGTGCACCAGCCGGAGCGCACCATCCCGCGCGCCACGCTTGCAGGAACCCTGGTGGCGGCCGCAGTGTACGTGCTGGTCTGCACGATTCCGATGCTGCTCCTGCCACAGACGGAACTGGCAGCGTCCAACGCGCCCTTCGTCGACCTGTTCCGCCGCTACTGGGATGCCGGCAGCGGGCATTGGCTGGCAATGGCCGTCATCTTCAGCGGCCTTGGTGCGCTGAACGGCTGGACCATGCTGGCGGGCGAAGTGACGGCCTCGATGGCCCGCCACGGCATTTTCCCCGCCGCGCTGAAAGCGCCCAACCGCCACGGCGCGCCGGCCTGGTCGCTGCTGCTGGTCGGGGCGCTGGCCAGCGTAATGATCGCGATGAATTACAGCCGCTCGATGGCCGAAGCCTTCACCTTCCTGACGCTGGTGGTGACCGCAGCCAGCATGCCGCTCTACCTGGTCGGCGGCGCTGCGGTATTCACCCTGCACCGGCGCGGTGTGCTGGCGCGTGGCACGGCGCTGTCACTCAGCGCCGTGATGACCTGCGTGTTTTCGCTCTGGGCCTTTTACGGCATGGGCAAGGAAGCCTTCTGGTGGGGCGCCGCGCTGGGCGCAGTCAGCCTGCCGGTGTTCTGGCTGGTGCGCTGGCGGCAGAAGGCGCAGCAGGCTGCAGGCAGTACGCCACCAGCAGCAGCGCCGCGGTAATGGCGCCGACCAGTGCCAGCCGGGCCGCCAGCGGGAGTGTCGCGGCATGCGCAATCAAATGGCTCTGCATGACCACGGCGGCGGCGAACGCCAGGATGGCGGCAACGGTCCAGCGCGCAGCGCCGGCGGTCGCGCGCGTTGCCGTGTACAGGCGGCCTGCGGGCAGCACGAAAGCCGGCCACGGATCGGCAGTCGCCACATCGGCCGGACGCCAGCCGGTATGGCGGAACCACAGCGACAGCTTGTCGCGCCAGCGCACGGTGCGCACAGTGTCATGCCACATCACCGCCGGCCAGGCGAATTGCGCCCACACCGCGTTCCAGCCCGGTCCACCCTTGCGCACGCCGTACACGCATTCTTCGCCTTCTTCGATATAGGTGCCGAACAGGCGGTCCCAGATCATCAGCGTGGCTGCGTAGTTACGGTCCAGGTAGACATCGTTGACCGCGTGGTGCACGCGATGCGCACTGGGCGTGTTGAGGATGCCTTCGATCAGTGGCACGCGGCCTATCAGGCGGGTGTGTATCCAGAACTGGTAGAACTTGCTCAACGTAAGCTGGATGATGAACACGCCCGGCGGGCAGCCAAGCAGCGCCAGCACCATGAAC
>JBCNOX010000278.1:0-6847 GCA_039593645.1 Pseudoduganella sp. | reverse complement strand
TGAATGGCCGCCGCGTGGCGCCGCAGGGCTCCGGTTCCGCAGTCAACCTGAACGCAATCCCGATGAGCGCGGTTGAGCGCGTCGAAATCCTGACCGACGGCGCCTCCGCGCTGTACGGCTCCGACGCGATCGCCGGCGTGATCAACTTCATCCTGAAGAGCAGCGTCAAGACCACCACGCTGGAAGCGACCATGAGCCAGCCGTTCGAAAGCTCGGCTGGCCGTGCCACCAACTTCAACATCACTTCGGGCTGGAGCGCCCTGGATGACCGCCTGACCCTGGTCGGCACCTACCGCCACGACGAACGCAAAGCGGTGAAGGCAACCGACCGCGAGTTCTCGAAGACCGCCTTCATTCCATTCTCGGCCAACGGCAACAACTACATCTACGACCGTACGTCGACCGCTACCGTGCCGGCCAACGTTTCCGTCACCTTCAACGATCCGACCCAGCCATCGATCGGCTTCTCGCCTTACCTGAAGAAGAACGGCAACTGCCCGGCGATGAACTTCGAGTCCATCACCAACTCGGCAACCACCCAGAACTGCGCGTTCGATTTCGTGTCCACCATCGAAGTGGTTCCGGAAAACAAGCGTGACTCCCTGTTCGGCAAAGCCACCTTCAAGCTGACCGACAACGTCAACCTGTACGCCGAGGCTGCACTGTCGCGCTTTGACCTGACCGCGCGCATTGCCCCTAACACCGCGCCGTTCACGATCACCACGTCGTCCCAGTACTACACCGACAACGTTCTGCCATACCTGACCCCGGCGCAAGCCGCTTCGGTCAAGTCTGTTTCGGGCAACTACCGCACCTACGACTGGGGCACCCGTGATTCCCGCACCATCACCGACTCCACCCACCTGGTGGTCGGCGCTGAAGGCGACCTGGGCGCATGGGCGTTCAACACCGGCCTGACCTTCTCCAAGAACGAAATCGACGAGCGTTACGTTGGCGGCTACGCGCTGAACACCGAGTTCCGCGATATGCTGGCCAAGCGTTCGTTCGACCCGTTTGCTCCGGTCGGCCAGCAATCGGAAGCCACCAAGCAACTGATCGCCAACTCGATCTTCCACGGCTCGATCCGCAAGGCATCGACCACCCTGAAGGGCGTGGACGTGCGCGGCTCGCGTGAACTGTTCGACCTGTCTGGCGGCAAGGCTGCCCTGGCAGTGGGCGGCGATTTCCGCAACTACGCCTACGAGCAGACTCCATCGACCGCTGCCGCCACCGGCGTGGTGTACAACCTGAATGCACCGGCGACCTACGACATGGACCGTGATACCTACGGCGTGTTCGCAGAGATGCTGATGCCAGTTGCGAAAGGCCTGGAACTGACCGGCGCAGTGCGCTACGACGGCTTCTCCGCCATCGACAACGGCCTGACCGGCACCAAGATCGGCAACCGCGAATCGGCCACCACCTACAAGGTGTCCGCACGCTGGCAGCCGACCCAGACCATGCTGGTACGCGGCTCCTACGGCACCGGCTTCAAGGCGCCTTCCATGCTGGACATCGGCCAGCCTCTGGTCAACAACGGCTTCACGGCCGGCAGCTTCGCTTGCCCGATCGCCAGCGCTGATTACTGCCGTCCAGGCACCGCGCAGTACAACCAGGTCGCTGAAGGCAACCCAGACCTGAAGCCAGAGAAATCGAAGCAATTCACCATCGGCTTCCGCATGGAACCGACTCCGGCCTTCTCGTTCGGCGCCGACCTGTGGGACGTGAAGATGCGCGACAAGGTATCGTCGATCTCCGAACTGCAGGCATTTGCCGACCCAGTGACCTTCCGTCACCTGTTCACGACCTACACCGAACCGGCAACCGGCAAGACCTACTGGGCATTCAAGTCGCGTACGCTCAACATCGGCAGGACCCACAACCAGGGCATCGACTGGGACGTGACCGGCCGCAAGAAGTTTGACTTCGGCAGCCTGAGCTCGACCCTGGCCGGCACCTACATGATCAAGGCCGACTACACCGAGCCTGGTTACAACGACAAGTGGACCAGCAACATGAACTTCTTCGGCAGCACCAACCAGGTGACCTTCCGCCACGTTGTTCGCTGGACCACGACCCTGGACACCGGCCCGTTCTCGAACTCGATCATCGTGAACTACCGCAACGGCTACACCGATGCCGAAGCAACCGTGCGCAACACCGGCACTGGCAAGAACGAAAAGATCCGCCTGGAGGTTCCATCGTTCATGACCTTCGACTGGCAGGGCAAGTGGACTGCAAGCAAGGAAGTCACCCTGCGCGCTGGCATCAAGAACCTGTTCGACCGCACTCCGCCGCTGTCGCTGCGTAACTCGTCCGGCCACCAGGTTGGTTACGATCCACGCTACGCAGACCCAATGGGCCGCACCTTCTACCTGACCGGCGCCTACGCTTTCTAAGCTGGCACCGTAAAGGCAAAACGCCCCGTGCGCGCAAGCGCCGGGGCGTTTTTTATTCGGGGTCAGGTCTGTCATTCGGACAGTTAGCGCGAACATTTGATCTAGCTCAATACGCGAAAATGCTCCATTTTGTGCATTGAGCTAGATCAAACTCTGTGCGGCGGTGTCCAAATGACAGACCTGACCCCGACTTTATTGGGGTTCCAACGCCCGCTGGAGGGTGGTGACGCTGGGGTTGTCGACGAAGATGCAGCGTTTCTGGTGGCGCTTGCAGAAGTCCTTCACGCGCCAGTAGGCGCTGTGGCTGATGCAGGCGGTCTGGCAGATCACCAGGTCGGCGGCGGCCATGCTGCTTTCCAGGCGGGCGACGTTGTCTTCCAGGCCGCCATCGTGGTGCAGGAATTCGGCGCCGGCGTCTTCGATCACGCTGCGGTAGCCGGCGACGTTGCCGGCGCGTCCGCCGACGCACAGTACGCGTTCGGCCAGCAGGCCGTGCAGCGTGACGCGCTGCGTCGTGGTGCCCGCCCTGGCAGCCGGCCCGCCCGCTGCGGCGGTGGCGGCTGCCGCAATGGCGGGCGACGGTTGCGCGGTGGCTGCCGCCAGGGCGGCGCGTGCCTCGCTTAATTGACGTTCCAGGACGGTTGCTTCGGCGCGGGCGGCGGCGGCTTCGGCGCGCAAGTCGTGTACGCGCTGTTCGGTGTCGGCCAGCTGGCGCGCCAGGCGTTCGCGCGCGGCGAGGCCGGGGATGGTGGCGTGCAGTTCGTCCAGTTGCTGGCGCAGCGAGGCCAGCACGCTGTCGCGCCCGACCAGTTGCGCACGCAGCTGCATCATGGCGGCGGCATGCGCTTCCTGCTCGGCGTGGCGTTCGGCTTGCCAGGCTGCGCTGCGCTGTTGCTGGCGCGCCAGTTCGCGTTCCAGTGCGGCGTTCGCTTGTTCGAGCGCTTGCAGGCGGTTGATGTCGGCGCGCGTGGCGGCGCCGGCCTGGTGCTGGATCATGTGCAGGTCGCGGCACATGCGCTCCTGCAGTTCGGGTGTGCACTGCGGGTGGCTCAGGCCGGCCCAGAACGGGCCCGGTACGTCGCCGCTGGCGACGGCGGCTTGCCACAGGACTTCCAGTGCGGCGGCGTCGCGCGCGGGGCGGAAGCGCTGGATCACCAGGGCGTAGCGGCGTTCCAGTTCCTTCTGCACGGCTTCCGACAGGCGGTTGCGGCTGCCGCATTCGCTGACGGCGCCGACGTGCACTTCATAATCGTCGGCCAGCACCTTGCCGCCAACCGCCTTGGCGACGATCTTGCGCAGCACGCCAAGCGGCAGGCCGACGCCAACCAGCGGGCAGTGGCAGGTGTGGGGCAGGTCCCAGATGCGGCGGCGGCGTGCCGGTTCCGCGGCCGCTGGCTTGGCGGCCGGAGTGTCATGCTTGTCGCACATCGGCAACCTCAGGCTGGCAGCGGGGCAGGGCGCGGACGGCCGATCAGGCGCGCCAGGAAACTGGCGCGCTCCTGCGGAGGGCGGGCTTGTTCGACCACGGCGCCCCACTGTTCGCACAGTTGCTGGCAGGTGGCGCGCAGCACGGGCGACAGGTCGGGCAGCGCCGACAGTGCCTTCAGGTGGCGCTCGATGACCGATGCCAGCTTGACGCAGCCGCCGTTGTCGGCGGCATTGGCGGTGTAGTGCGACATCAGGTGCAGCACGGCGGACAGCATCAGTTCCGGCTGGCGGGCAGCGGCGCTGTGCGTGAAGATCGGGTCGTTGCGGTCGATAGCCATGATTCACTCCAAGAGTTCAGGGGTGGCTGGCTGCCGCGTGTGTCGGCTGGCTGGCGATTGGGGAGGGTAAGCCTCAGGCAGTCAGGATCAGCTTGTTCAACTGCGTGATGCGAAGACGGTAAATGCGGCCGGCATGTTCAATTTCGATTTCGCGCTGGTCTTCCATCAGGCCGGCGGTGGTGTAGCGGCGCAGCGCTTGCGGTGGGGTCGGCTGCTGCGCGGCAGGGACGGCAGCAGCCTTGGGTTTGGGGGCGTCGATCGCGGCAGAAGTTTGCATTGTTGTTTTTCCTCAGATAAGAATGATTCGCATTTGCATTATGCGCAGGTCGGCAATGCTTGTCAAATAAATTATTGAAGAAAAAAAAGAGGCCCGCCGAAGCGGGCCAAAGCTGGGTGAGTAGTACTCTTTACAGTGTCGCCAGCAGCGGCACGGCGGCTTCGCCGGCGGCTTTGGCACGCGACGGCAGCTTGCTGCGCGTGCGCGAGGGCGGCAGGCGACGCAGGGATTTCAGGGCGTCGATGTCCTTGATGCCGATGGTGCGCTGGTCCACACTGATCAGCCCGATCTCATTGAAGGCTGACAGGGTGCGGCTGACGGTCTCCAACGTCAGGCCGAGGTAGCTGCCGATCTCATGGCGCGTCATGCGCAGGTTGAACAGCTTGCTCGAATAGCCCATCTGCGAAAACTTTTCCGATAGCGTGACCAGGAAGCGCGCCACCCGCGCTTCCGCGCTCAGGGCGCCCAGCATGCCGATCATGGCTTGCTCGCGCACCAGCTCGCGGCTCATCACGCCGTACATCAGGTTCTCCAGCTCCACGTGGGTACGGCCCAGCGTGGCCAGCTTCTTGAACGGCAGCAGGATCAGGTCGCAGTCCGACAGCGCCACCGCCTCCGAGGCGTAGCTCTTGCTGTGGATGCCGTCCACGCCCATCAGGTCGCCCTTCATCGGGAAGGCCAGCACCTGCTCGTTGCCGAATTCATCAATCAGCACCGTTTTCATGAAACCGGAGTTCACCACATACAGCATGTCGAACGGCTGGCCGATGGTGTGCACCCGCTGGCCGGTCTTGAACTGGACATGCTGGAACAGCAGCTCTTCAGAATTGAGCGATACCGGCGGCAGATGCAGCAGCTCGCACACTTCTTTCAGGTTGGACCACAAACGGCCTTGCCGCTGGCGGCCGGCCTCATGGGACACGGGTTGCGTTGAGAGCATGCTGATCTCCTGGTTCCCAAACGGAATGGTTTCAGTATGCCAACGTGAATGTGGGAAAAATATCAGCCGTTGCTGAATATGCCCGTAGGAGGCTAGCCGGGGAGGGTAGGAATTATCCTAAAGTCAAGCTTGTCAATCATGCTTTGAACGGCGTCAGCAGCTTGTGCGCCACTGCGTACTGGACCATTTCCGAGAGGGAGGCCATGCCCATCTTCTGCATGATGCGGGTCTTGTGGGTGCTGACGGTTTTCACGCTCAAATGCAGGCCGTTGGCGATTTCGGTGATGGATTTTCCCGACACCAGCAAGGAAAACACCTCGAATTCGCGGTCGGACAGCTGTTTGTGCAGCAGGGTTTCGGCCGGCTGCATGATGTTCAGCGCCAGTTGCTCAGCCACTTCGGTGGAGATATAGGGGCGGCCGGAAGCGACCTTGCGGATCGCGCCCACCAGCTGGGTGCCGGCGCTTTCCTTGGTCAGGTAGCCCTGGGCGCCGGCGCGGATGGCGCGCACCGCATACTGCTCTTCCTCGTGCATGGTGAGGATCAGGATGGCCAGCTTGGGCGCTTCGCTGCGGATCTGGCGGATCAGGTCGACGCCGCTGCGTCCTGGCATGGACAGGTCGAGCAGCAGCAGGTCGAAGCCGCCCTGGCGGATGTGGGTAAGGACTTCGAAGCCGTCGATGGCTTCGCCTACGATGTCGATGTCGGGAGCCCCGTCAAGAATGCGCTTGAGGCCTTCGCGCATGATGGTGTGGTCGTCGGCAATGACAATTCGAATCATAGTTCCTCAAAAAGTAAGCAATACTTGTCTTCACACTCCGGCCCGGCAGGCCGGAGCGCGTCGTAACGCCAGGCCGCTCAGGCCGGGCGCGGGTCTTTGATCAGGCGGTGCACCAGCACCGGGATCTTAGCGTGCGACAGCACCTTGTTGGTCACGCTGCCCAGCAGCAGCTGTCCCCAGCCGCTGCGGCCATGCGAGCCAATGAAGATCAGGTCGCAGCCGCACTGGTTGGCCACGTCCACGATCTTCAGTGCCGCGCTTTCGGCAAAGGCCGTCATGCCTTCCGCCCGTACGCCTTTTTTCGCGCAGGACTCAAGGATAGACTGAACATGCTCGTTGCCGGCGCGCTGCATTGCCGCCCGATACTCTTCCTCGCTGGGATAGCTGGGCGGAATGATCTCCACGTAAATCGGGTACTGGTATTCCGGCGCCACGAACAAGGCCAGCACTTCCGCCCCGAGCTGCTGGGCGAACTCGACCCCGGCACAGGCGGTCTTGCTGGAAACGGCCGAGCCGTCCGTCGTTATCAGGATTTTCCGGTACATATCTCAGCCTCCTTTAACTATTAAAAGAGCCAGTTCCTGCCTTCATTGTAGCCCCGTTTATCGGTATTGTTCTGCTGTAAAGAGTTGATAATTATCAAGAAACTGTCACGAGGACATCGCAGATGGCGCAAATTCCCGT
>JBCNOX010000277.1:0-6856 GCA_039593645.1 Pseudoduganella sp. | reverse complement strand
TTTACCGTGGGCCCGCCCGACACCGGTGTCAAGATGCAGCTGGTGCTGCGCTCCGAGGATCCGGTGGCGCTGATCGAATCGGCGCGCAAGGTGGAGCGCGACCTGCGCACCCTGCAAGGCATCGGCAACGTGACCTCCAGCGCCTCGCTTGTGCGTCCCGAGATCATCGTGCGGCCCGATTTTGCCAAGGCGGCCGACCTGGGCGTGACCGCCAACGCTATCGGCGAAACGGTGCGGGTAGCCACCGCCGGCGACTACGACTTCGAACTGACCAAGATGAACCTGGCGGAGCGCCAGGTGCCGATCCGCGTCAAGCTGCCGGACAGCGTACGCGCCGACCTGGACGCCATTGGCCGCCTGACCGTCCCCGGCCGCAACGGCCCGGTGATGCTGGCCAACGTGGCCACCATCACGATGGAATCGGGCCCGGCCCAGATCGACCGCCTGAACCGCAGCCGCAACGTGACGCTGGACGTGGAGCTGGGCAGCCGCTCGCTGGGCGAACTGGATGAGGAAGCGCGCCAGCTGCCATCAATGAAAAACCTGCCGCCCACCGTGACCCGTGCCGAGCTGGGCGACACGCAGGAAATGCAGAACCTGTTCGCCAGCTTCGGCATCGCCATGCTGATCGGCGTGCTGTGCATCTACGGCGTGCTGGTGCTGCTGTTCCACGACTTCCTGCAGCCGCTGACCATTCTGGCGGCGCTGCCGCTGTCGATCGGCGGCGCCTTCGTGGCCCTGCTGGTGACGCAGAAGGCGCTGTCGATGCCATCCATGATCGGCCTGATCATGCTGATGGGGATCGTGACCAAGAACTCGATCCTGCTGGTCGATTACGCCATCCTGGCGCGCGCCGAAGGCATGAGCCGCTTCGATGCGCTGGTCGACGCCTGCCACAAACGGAGCCGCCCGATCCTGATGACCACCATTGCCATGGGCGCCGGCATGATGCCGCTGGCCCTGGGCTGGGGCGCCGACCCGAGCTTCCGCTCGCCGATGGCGATCGCCGTGATCGGCGGCCTGATTACATCGACCCTGCTGTCGCTGCTGGTGGTGCCGGCCGTGTTCACCTATGTGGACGATGCCGAGCACCTGTTCAAGCGCCTCGTGCACAAGCTGCGCAAGCCGCATAAGCACGCACCGGCGCCAGTCACTGAATAAGGAGCCTGCCATGAAAGTGCGCGCCATCCAAATCGGTCCCGCCCGCGTAGCCTGCCTGCGCCATACCGGGCCTTTCGGCCCTGCCCTTGGAGATTTCTGGCGCGACGTCGTGGCGCCATGGCTGCAGGCCAACGGCCTGCAGGGGCGCGTGACCTACGGAGTGACGATGGACGATCCCGCCACCACGCCGCCGGACAAGTGCCGTTATGACGCCTGCGTCGAAATCGGCCACGATGATCCGGCGCCGCCGCCTGCGGCACTGGCGACCATTCCCGGCGGCCGCTACGCGGTGGTGGACTATTACGGCACGCCAGCCGGCATTGGCGAAGCGTGGCATGCCTTCTGCAGCGAATGGCTGGCCGCCGCGGGGCTGGCAAGCCGCCCGGGAGCCTGTTTTGAGCGCTATGCGGCCGATTTCCGCGCCGATCCGCAAACGGGCGAATTTGCTTGCGAGCTTTTCATCCCAATCGACTAGGAATCAATCCCATGAGCGCCCAGCCAGGCCAGCACAGCGACCACCTTCGCTTCCACCGCGAACACGAGCACCTGAGCAAGACTTTTGGCGCGGATACCTTCGGCTTGAAGGCGGAAGCGTTTGCCCGCTTCTTCGGCACGCCGCTGTTCCTGGGCGCGCAAACTGTGATCGTCGCGCTGTGGATTGGCGCCAACATCTGGGGATTCACGCATTTCGACCGCTATCCCTTCATCCTGCTGAACCTTGCGTTCAGCCTGCAGGCGGCGTATGCGGCGCCGCTGATCCTGCTGGCACAGACGCGCCAGGCCGAACGCGACAAGGCGCATAACGATGCCGACGCACGCCATCGCGAAGCGCTGGCACAGCAAGCGGCGCGCCACACGGCGCAGATGATGGAGCTGCTGCGCCAGAATACCGAGCTGACCGAGACGACCAAGCAACTCGTCGAACGCATCGACAAACTGACTGCGGAAGTCCACGGCCATTTGCTGCCGGACAGGCAGGACGCCCGCTGAAGAATGTGCTGATTCACACGGAGCACATAATCAACGCACATTGCCAGGCCAGAATTGCGCTTCCTGTTCACAAATGGAAGCGCAATGCCAGCAAATCCCGCCGCAGAAAACCAGCGAGCCCGGTACCACAAGCCCAACGGCACCATCGCCTTTACTGCCATTCTTGGCGTCGGGCTACCGATAGCCGCCCTGCTGTTTGAAGCGATCACCGGCGTGTGCCGGGAGATCTTCTTCGATCCCCTGCCCACGCCGTTTCACTTCATCCTTTACGCCACGATACCGCTGGCAAACGGACGGCTATTGCTGGCACTGGAACGCGGCGAAGCACTGCCTGCACGCTGGACCTGGCTGCATACTTTTTCTGCCGGCGTAGCCATGTTCTACAGCCTGGTGTTCCTCCCGATATCGCCCATCGCAGCCATCGGTGTCATCGTCTTTGGGATTGGTCTTCTTGGCCTTTCGCCGATGTTTGCCGTGCTTTGCGTCATATTCGCCCGTCGGGCTGTAAAGGCCCGCAACGGCCAGCCGCCCGGCAAGCTTTGGAAAGGTGTCGCGTCTGCTTTCCTGGTAATGCTGGCGCTTGACGCTCCTTCCACCATGACACGGATCGGCATGCAGATGGCGGCCTCCGACTCCGCCGAGACGCAGTTGCGCGGAATTCAGCTTCTGCGCAAGGTCGGCGACGAGAAAATGATGCTGCGCCTTTGCTATCAGCAGTCGGGGCCGGCGACCGATTTGCTCGGCACCCTGTTCACGAGCCAGGTAGCAAGCGACCCGCAGCAGGCGCGGACGACCTTCTACCGGGTGACCGGCACCGTATTCAACTCTCACCCCGCCCCGGTGCGCCACTCGATGCGCGAGTGGGAGCGCGCCTTCGACGCTGACCTGGGTGGTTCCGGCGTAGGCCAGCGCGTCGGCGACGTTGCGCTTGTGGCCTCGCGCATGGACGGCTCGATCGATACCAATGCCGCGCTGGGCTACATGGAATGGACCATGGAGTTCCACAACAAGTCGACAAGCCAACAGGAAGGCCGGGCCCAGGTCGTCCTGCCGCCGGGAGCTGTGGTATCCCGCGCTACGCTGTGGATTGACGGTGAAGAGCGCGAGGCCGCATTCGGCGGGCGCGCACAGGTGCGCGAGGCCTACGCGAAAGTGGTCAGGCAACGCCGCGATCCATTGCTGGTCACCACGGCAGGCAATGACCGCGTTCTGGTACAGCTGTTCCCGATCCCCCCATCGGGCAACATGAAAATTCGCCTGGGCATCACCATCCCCATCGTTCCCCCTTTGCAGGGCGCCATGCAGCTCCAGTTGCCGGCTTTCAGCGAACGCAATTTCGACCTGGACCCAGGCTTGCGCCACGCGGTCTGGTTCGAATCGGACGCGGTCCTGAAAGGCAGCCCGGGGCTCATTGCAGAAGCAGGTCCGCATGGACAGTTTGCCGTACGCGGTGAGCTGGCGGAGCCCTCGCCAGCGCAGCCGATGCACGCCATCTGGGCTCCTGGCGCCCGTCCCGCAACGCTGGCCTGGAGCGTCGATGAGAAGGGCAATGACGGCAAGGTCGTCGTCCAGCAACTGAGCGGGGCGGCCGTTGTCCCGCCGCAGCGACTGGCGGTGGTCATTGACGGTTCCTTATCGATGCAGCAGCGGAAGCGCCAGTTGCTTGATGCCATCGCTTCGCTGCCGCGGAACATTGAGGTTGCCCTGGTGTTTGCCGGCGACGAAAAGCCTTCGCTGTTCTTTCATAACAGCGCCAATTCGCCTCGCACGCGCCAGTACCTCGCGCAACTGGATTTTGCCGGTGGACGCGATAACAGCGCTGCGCTGGCCGCAGCGTGGGACTGGGCCGGCATGTCGTCGCGTGGGGCGATCGTGTGGATTCATGGAGCACAACCGCTGGCGTCCCAGTCGACGGGCGCCTTGTGGCAGCGCTTTGAACGCCGGGCCAGCCAGGTCGCTTTCTACGACCTCGCTGTGGAGCGTGGCCCAAATGAGATAGCGCAACAGCTCAGGGGCGTCAGCGCGGTTCCAACTTTCGGCAATCCGGCTGACGACCTGCGCAAGCTGTTCGCGCAGTGGCAGCCGGGAGCCAGGCAAACAGTCCTGTCGCGCGAGCGCCGCAGTGATGACGGCAGCCTGCCCCGGTCCGGACGCACTTCGCAGCACCTGGTGCGGCTGTGGGCCGCGAACGAAGTCGCCGCATACAGCGAGGACCCGGCACGGAAAGTGGCGGCCATCTCGCTGGCCACACGCTATCAGCTGGTCACGCCTGTCTCGGGCGCCGTGGTGCTGGAGACACGAGAACAGTACAAGGACGCGGGGCTGGAACCAGTTCCCCCCGGCAGCGTGCCCACCATTCCGGAGCCGGAAACCTGGGCGATGATCGTGGTGGCTGCCCTCATGCTGGCATGGCATCGCCGCTTCCGTTCCGAATGAAGCCGCTGCCATTCGCTATGCTGCTGGCCGCCTCGTGCCTGGCATGCTGGCCAGTGCTGCTCTGGTTCGCAAACGGCACACTGGACGGCTCGAACGACAGTGCCGGGCTGCTGGCCGCTGCCGCTGCGGCGGCCGTCATCATGCTGGCGCCGAAGCGGGAAGCCATAGCCCGCCCTCTGCTGCTGCCATGCGCCTGCCTTGCCGTGTATCTCGCGGCCACGCTGTACCAGGTACCCGTTGCGGCGCGTTCCTTGATCCTGGCGCTGGAACTCACTGCGCTGGCAAGCAGTCTTCGGCTCGGCAAACGCTTCGACCTGGCTCTGTTCGCCCTGTGCATCCTGGCATTGCCGTTTGCCGCGACCTTGCAGTTCTACCTGGGATATCCACTGCGCGTCATCGCCGGCGACCTGTCGGCCTTCATGTTGCGCATGAATGGCATCGCCGTTGCACGCGAGGGTTCGATGCTGGCATGGCAAGGGCAACTGGTGTCGATCGACGCTCCCTGCAGCGGAGTGAAAATGCTGTGGGCCGGATTGCTGCTGGCAAGCGCATTGGCAGCCGCCGGCAGGCTCCCAGCGCCACGGACGGCTGCCGCGCTGACGCTGGCAATCGTCGCCGTGGTCGCGGCCAATGCCATCCGCGCAACGGCGCTTTTCTATATGGAGGCCGGCATTGTGCATCTGCCCGCATCGGCGCATGGCGCCATCGGCATCGTCAGCTTTGCTGCCGCGGGGGCGGGCATCCTGGTCATGACCCGCCGCCTGGAGAGGCGCACCGCATGAAATCCCTCGCCACCATTACATTCGCCGGCTTGTGCGCTTTGGCGGCACTCGCTCCGCTGGCTTTCGATAGCAAGGGAAGTGGCCGCGCAGTTGCCGGCTTCCCGGGCTGGCCCACCAGCTTCGAGGGACGAAAGCTCACACCACTTCCCCTTACCCCGATCGAAGCACGCTTCCAGCAGAATTTCCCCGGCCGCGTGGGCCGTTTCAGCGATGGCGAGCGTGAAATCGTCATCCGCTGAATGGCCCAAGGCACCCGCAAGCTCCATGCAAGCAGCGATTGCTTCAAGGCCAACGGCTACGCACTGACCGTGCAGCCGGTCAAAGTCGTCGGTGACGAGCGCTGGTCGGGCTTCATCGCTGCTCGGGGAGCGCAAACACTGGAGGTCCGTGAACGCATTGCCGATGGCCACGGTGGACAGTGGAGCGACGTCTCGGCCTGGTACTGGGCGGCGCAGTTGGGCCAGACCACAGGACCATGGTGGGCGATCACCGTCGCCAACAGCGTCAGCAACTAGCCGGCCGTCCAGCCGCCGTGGCGCGGCGTGGGCTATTCCGCACCACCACGGCTGGCTGCCCCCAGTCACACTACGGGCGGATCGGTCTCCCTTTCGAACACGCGCGGTCCACTCAGGGCCGAGATGAATGCCGCCAGCGCAGGTTGCAGGCCTGCCGGCGCCGTACCCACCAGGCCCGGGTCGGGCACCCCGCCCGGCAAGGCCGCCGGAATACCTGCCGCGGCCAGCAAGGTCGCTCCCGCGCCCACCACCATCATCGGCTTGCAGTGACGGTATTGCAGCGTGACGAATTCCACCGCCAGCGCGTTCGCCGCCAGGGTCTCGGCGGCGGCATCGCCATCCGGCACCACCACGGCGTCGAACAGCACCGCCGGCCCGGTCTCCAGCGACATGTCGGCTTCCAGCCCGCCAACCATGCCGACATGGGGCCCGACCAGACGCGTGACAGCACCCTGCGCTTCCAGGCCAGCCTGCAGCGCATCGACCATCGCCTCGTCGCAGCCGGCCGCGATCAGGATCGCGATCTTGCGGCCACGGATGCCGGTCTCGCCCGGCCGCGACATCAGCGACAACCCCGGCGACGGCTGGTAGGTGGGCAGTTCCCGCGTGGTAGCCATTGGTTGCGGATCGGGCACGCTGCTGCCGAGACGCAGCGCTACCATGTCGGCCAGCGCCGCATCGACGTTGACCAGCATGGACAGGGTGCGCTCCCGGATCGCCGGCACCTGCACTTTGCTCAGCTCGAAGCTGAAGGCATGGGCGATGTGCATCTGCTCGGCCGGCGTCTGGCTTTGCCAGAACAGGCGTGCCTGCGAATAGTGGTCGGCAAACAGTTCCGGCTTGCCGCGCACCTTGTCTTCCTGCACCGGTTCCGGGAAGGACATGAAGCCCATGCGGCCGGCCTGGAATGGACAACCTCCGCCCAGCGAGTTCGGCTCGTAAGCTACGCGTCCACGGTGGATCACTTGCGGG
>JBCNOX010000276.1:0-6882 GCA_039593645.1 Pseudoduganella sp. | reverse complement strand
TTGCTGCTGCCGCGCAGGGTCAGCGAGCCGTCCGGATCGACATTGACCGAGGGGACGTTGTTCAGGGCGTCGGCAGCGGAGCCGTTGCTGTTCGATGCGTCGGATTTCACGTCGTAGACCTGGCGGTCGATGCGGTTGGTAGGGCGCTCGGCGGCCACTGTCACGCTGGTGATATTGCCAGCTTCAGGCGGGACTTCCTTCTTTCCGGTTGCTGGCGCGGCTGCATTGGCCTTGGCTGGCGGGGCGGTCTGGGCTTGCGCTGCGGCGCTGCCACAGAACAAAAGGAACAGGAAGGGGCCGGCGCAGTAGCGCGAGTAACGGTATTCGATAGTCATGGTGGCGGCAATTCTAGCGAAGAACGCGCCGCTCAAACCAAGGATTTACGCGGAATTACATTTGAAACTTAGAGTTGCCGAAGGGCGCGGCGCAGGTTGATCGCCTCGGATACGTGCTTGCCGCCGATCTGTTTCTGTCCGTCCAGGTCGGCCACGGTGCGCGCCACGCGCAGCACGCGGTGGTAGGCGCGGGCCGACCAATGCAGTTTGTGCATGGCTGCGCGCAGCACGGCTTGGCCGCTGGCATCCGGCTTGCAGAAGCGGTCGATCTCGCGCGGCGTAAGCTGTTGGTTGGTCTTGCCCTGGCGGGCGATCTGGCGTTCGAAGGCTGCATTCACGCGCGCAGCAATCGTCTCGGAAAGTTCGCCAACGGCATCCGCTTGCAGGATGTCGGGTGGAACTGGACCCACTTCGATCTGCATGTCGATGCGGTCAAGCAGGGGACCCGATACACGGCTTTGGTAGCGCAGGATCTGGTCGGGTGTGCATTGGCATAGGCCGGCCGGGTGCCCGAGGTAACCACAGGGACATGGGTTCATGGCCGCGATCAGCTGGAAGCGTGCAGGGAAGTCTGCGTGCCGCGTGGCGCGAGCGATGGTGACGCGGCCAGACTCGAGTGGCTCACGCAGGACTTCCAGCACGCGGCGGTCAAATTCAGGGAGTTCGTCGAGGAAAAGAACGCCGCAGTGGGCAAGCGAGATCTCGCCAGGGCGGGGCACGCTGCCGCCGCCAACCAGTGCGGCGCCGGACGAGGTGTGGTGCGGGGCGCGAAAGGGCCGCACCTTCCAGCCTTCGACGGTGAATCCGCTGATCAGTGATTGCACAGCGGCAGCTTCCAATGCTTCATCATCCGTCATCAAAGGCAGCAGGCCGGCAAAGCGGGTGGCCAGCATGGTTTTGCCGGCGCCGGGCGGACCGACCAGCAGTACCGAGTGGCGCCCTGCGGCGGCAACTTCCATTGCGCGCTTGGCGAAGATCTGGCCTTTGACGTCGGCGAAATCGGGAATCGAGGGTGGCAGGGGCAAGGGCTGGGCAACGTGGCGGGCAAGCGCGAAGCTGCCATCCGGGTCGAGCCCGAAGTGGGCGCAGACCTGCAGCAGCGTGGCGGCGGGATAGATGCGGGCTCCGGCGACCAGCGCGGCCTCGTCGGCATTGGCCATGGGCAGGATGAAGCTGCGGCCGGCACCTCCGGCGGAACGCTGCATGGCATACGTCATCGCCAGGGCGCCGCGGATCGGGCGCAGCTCCCCGGTCAGCGACAGCTCGCCGGCAAACTCAAATTGGTCCAGTGAGGAAGAGGGAATCTGACTCGAGGCGGCCAGGATGCCGATGGCGATGGGGAGATCAAAACGCCCCGATTCTTTTGGCAGGTCGGCCGGGGCCAGGTTGACGGTGATGCGGTGCTGCGGCAGTTCGAAGCCGGCGTTGGTGATGGCTGCGCGTACCCGGTCGCGCGATTCTTTTACTTCCGTGTCGGCGAGGCCGACGATAGTGAAGGCAGGCAGGCCGTTAGCGAGATGAACTTCGACACTGACTTCCGGCGCCTGCATCCCGGCCAGGGCGCGGCTTTTGATGACTGCGATGCTCATGGTGGCCTCCCGGTCTACAACTGAAGATCGTAGGCCTCGGGCGCCACCGCCCATTTGAGCTAGCGCAAGCGGATTACTTGTCGGCCAGCTTGGCTTCCAGTTCGGCCAGGCGCGATTCCAGCAGGTCCAGTTTGGCGCGGGACTTGGCCAGCATCTGGGCCTGGATGTCGAATTCCTCGCGGGTGACCAGGTCCAGCTTGGCGAAGCCCTGGGTCATCATCGCCTTGACGTTCTTTTCAATATCCTTGGCCGGCGAGTTTTCGATGACTTGGTTGACCTTTTGCTGCAGGTCATTGAAGAAGGCGTTCATGTCCATTTTTTTATTCCTGATGTGTGAGATTTCGCACCACAACGGTGCGGCTTTGGCTTTAAATGGTGCGGAAAGCTGTCCTAATGTCAATTCACGCACGAATTATGGCTGGCACGCAATCTGCTAATAAGCAAGAAAGCTGTTGTTTCAGACTGAATTTTAAACCGCAATAAAAGTTCACTCAAAAGGAAATCGCCATGATTCATAAGAGCAAGAAGCTGGGTCTCACCGCTGCAGTCGCACTGGCAATGGCAACGTTGGGAACCGGTATGGCCCAGGCGGCCGATGCACCGGAGGCGAAGCCTGACAATGAGTTCAGCTATAACGCGGCCGTGACCAGCGACTACCGCTACCGCGGTATCTCGCAAACCCGCCTGAAACCTGCGCTGCAAGGCGGCGCTGACTGGGTCAACAATCCGACCGGTTTCTATGCGGGTGCATGGGCTTCCACCATCAAGTGGATCAAGGACGGCGGCGGCGACGCATCCGTGGAAGTCGACCTGTACGGCGGCAAGCGCGGCGAGATCGCGCCTGGCGTCAGCTATGACGTGGGCTTCCTGGCCTATGTCTATCCATCCAACGACCTGCACCCAAGCGCCAATACGCGCGAAGTGTATGGCCAGGTTGGCTATGGCCCGGCGACCCTGAAGTACTCGCACTCGCTGAGCAACCTGTTCGGCTTTGCTGACAGCAAGCACAGCACTTACCTCGATGCCTCGGTCAACCAGGACCTGGGCGATGGCTTTGTGCTGAACCTGCACGTCGGCCGCCAGAAGGTCAAGAACTCCAGCTTCTACAGCTACACCGACTGGAAAGTCGGCGTGACCAAAGACCTGGGCTTTGCTTCGCTGGCGCTGGCCTATGTCGACACCAACACCGAAAACTATCTCGGACCAAATGGCAAGAAACTGGGTAAGGCTGGCGCAGTGCTGACTTTGTCCAAAACCTTCTGAAGAGGCACCAGTATGAAAATGATTACCGCCATTATCAAGCCGTTCAAGCTCGACGAGGTGCGTGAAGCCCTGTCGGCGATCAACGTGCAAGGCATTACGGTGACCGAAGTCAAAGGCTTCGGGCGCCAGAAGGGCCACACCGAGCTGTATCGCGGCGCGGAATATGTGGTCGATTTCCTGCCAAAGACCAAAATCGAGGCGGCTGTCGATGACGCCATCGTCGACCAGGCTATCGAAGCGATCGAGAATGCCGCCCGCACCGGCAAGATCGGCGACGGCAAGATTTTCGTCTCGTCGCTGGAACAAGTAATCCGTATCCGTACCGGCGAGACCGGCAACGAAGCACTGTAAGGGGAACCGTGATGCACAAGACCATTAAGAAATGGCTGGCGGGGGTGACTGTCCTGTTGGCTTTCAGCGCAGCACTGCCTGTGCTGGCGCAAGATGCCAAGCCGGCTGAAGCGCCTGCCGCTGCTGCAACCGCCGCCGCGCCGGCGGCCGCACCTGCTGCGCCGGCCGCTGCTCCGGCAGACGCCGCTGCGCCTGCTGCCGCTGCCGCGGCGCCAGCCGAGCCAGCTGCTGCCCCGGCCGCACCGGTAGCGCAGAAGGGCGATACCGCCTGGATGTTCGTGGCAACCCTGCTGGTCATCATGATGACCATCCCGGGCCTGGCCCTGTTCTACGGCGGCCTGGTACGCTCGAAGAACATGCTGTCCGTGCTGCTGCAGGTGTTCTTCGTCTTCGCACTGATCATCGTGCTGTGGTGCCTGTATGGCTACTCGCTGGCCTTCACTGAGGGTAACGCCTTCTTCGGTGGCTTCGGCCGCTCGCTGCTGTCCGGCATTTACGATCCGGCCAAGGGCTTTGCCATGGCTGCGACCTTCAGCAAGGGCGTGGTGATTCCTGAATTTATCTTCGTCGCCTTCCAGGGCACCTTCGCTGCCATCACCTGCGGCCTGATCGTTGGTGCTTTTGCAGAGCGCGTGCGCTTCTCCGCCGTGCTGGCCTTCATGGTGCTGTGGTTCACCTTCAGCTACCTGCCGATCGCCCACATGGTCTGGTTCTGGACCGGTCCTGACGCGATCACCAACGCCGAGACCCTGGCGACCGAAACCGCGAAGGCGGGCTGGATCTTCCAGAAGGGCGCGCTGGACTTCGCCGGCGGTACCGTGGTGCACATCAATGCCGCTGTCGCCGGCCTGGTAGGCGCGATCCTGATCGGCAAGCGCGTTGGCTACGGCCGCGACTCCATGGCTCCGCACTCGCTGACCATGACCATGATCGGCGCTTCGCTGCTGTGGGTGGGCTGGTTCGGGTTCAACGCCGGCTCGGCACTGGAAGCTGGCGACATCGCCGCACTGGCCTTCGTCAACACCCTGCTGGCAACTGCCTGCGCCACCGTATCGTGGGTGTTCGGTGAGTGGATCTTCAAGGGCAAGCCTTCCATGCTGGGCGGCGCGTCCGGCGCAGTGGCTGGCCTGGTGGCGATCACCCCGGCTTGCGGCTTCGTGGGCCCAATGGGCGCACTGGCGATCGGCCTGCTGGCCGGCATCATCTGCCTGTGGGGCGTGAATGGCCTGAAACGCCTGATCGGCGCGGACGACTCGCTGGACGTGTTCGGCGTGCACGGCGTGGGCGGTATCCTGGGCGCGATCCTGACCGGCGTGTTCGCTGCACCATCCTTGGGAGGCCAGGGCATTTTCGACTACGTTGCCAACAAGGCAAGCGCTGATTACTCGATCAGCGGCCAGGTCATCACCCAGGCGACTGCCGTGGGCGTGACCATCATCTGGTCGGCCGTTGTTGCCTTCGTGGCATACAAGCTGGTCGACATCGTGATTGGCCTGCGTGTGCCGGAAGAAGAAGAGCGCGAGGGCCTCGACATCACCAGCCACGGCGAACAGGCATACCACGCCTAATAAGCTTAGAACTATAAAAGCGCCTTTCGGGGCGCTTTTTTTGTTCTAAAGTATCTTTTAATTGCGGTTTTTGCCCCAAAATGGAGAGTCTGCAAATACCAACCCGCAAGGAAGTCACATGGTTCCCCATCTCGTCACGGCCCTGACCGGGCCGTTACTGGATCTTGAAGAAAAGATCATTGCCGCGACCCCAGCCATTGAACGGTGGTTCCGCCTCGAATGGCAGGAGCATACCCCGCCGTTCTACGCCTCTGTGGACTTGCGCAATGCCGGCTATAAGCTGGCCCCGGTGGATACCAACCTGTTCCCGGGCGGCTTCCATTTCCTGGCCAACGAAATGCTGCCCCTTTCGGTGCAGGCGGCCATGGCTGCGATCGACAAGTATTGCCCGGATGCGCGCAACCTGCTGCTGATCCCGGAAATCAAGCCGCGCCACCCGACCTATTTCCAGGGCGTGGCGCGCCTGATGCAGATTTTCCGCCAGACCGGCCTGAGCGTGCGCTTTGGCACGCTGGACCCATCGATCACCCAGCCAACGCCGCTGGCGCTGCCAGACGGCAATATGCTGGTAGTGGAGCCGCTGGTGCGCTCGCCAAACGGCCGCCGCCTGGGGCTGAAGGATTTCGATCCTTGCACCATCCTGCTGAATAATGACTTGTCGGCCGGCATTCCGGACATCCTGACCAACCTGCACGAGCAAAGCTTGTTGCCACCTTTGCATGCCGGCTGGGCGGTGCGCCGCAAGTCCAACCATTTCAATGCCTATGACGAGGTGGCGAAGAAGTTCGGCAAGCTGATTGGCGTCGATCCATGGATGGTCAACCCCTTCCACGCCAAGTGCGGCGCGGTGGACCTGGCGACCGGCGAGGGGCAGGAGTGCCTGGCTTCCTCGGTTGATGCGGTGCTGGCCAAGATCCGCAAGAAGTACAAGGAGTACGGGATCAAGGAGAAGCCGTTCGTCATCATCAAGCCGGATGCCGGCACTTATGGCAAGGGCATCATCACGATTCGCGATGCGGCTGAGCTCAAAGAGTTGTCGGAAGAGCAGCGTGCGCGCATGACCGTGATCAAGGATGGCAAGGCGGTGACCGACCTGAATATCCAGGAGGGCGTGCCGACCTTTGAGAGCATCAAGGAAGCGTTTGCCGAGCCCGTGGTCTATATGATTGACCGCTATGTGGTGGGTGGTTTCTACCGTGTGCACGGCGAGAAGGGGCCGGACCAGAATCTGAACGCGCCGGGTTCGCAGTTTGTGCCGCTGGCGTTTGCGCAGCAGCATGCGGTGCCGGACGTGAAGGCCAAGCCGGGGACCGCGGTGCCGAATCGCTTCTACGTCTATGGCGTGGTGGCGCGGCTGGCGCTGCTGGCGGCTTCGCTGGAGATGGAGCGCACGGATCCGGATCCGGAGGTCTACTAAACCGGTAAACCGGTGTCAGACCCGCAGGGTCTGACACCATATGACGCGGCGGCCCCAGGCCGGGTGTCTGACCCTGCGGGTCAGACACCGAATTGTCGGTTTTCGGCTAGAATCAGTTGTTACATTTTTGGACTAATCCATGAAAATCGCCTTCCTCGCCGACCCGCTGTCCAGCTTCAAGATCTACAAGGACTCCACCTTTGCCATGATGGCCGAGGCGGCGCGCCGGGGGCATGAGGTGTATGCCTTCCAGCAGCGCCATATGGCGCTCAAGGAAGGCAAGGTCACGGCCCACGTCTCGCGCATCGAGCTGACCGGCGATGCCGACGACTGGTACAAGGCCGCGCCGTCGGAAGACA